>JBDKTA010000059.1 GCA_039680605.1 Planctomycetaceae bacterium
GTCGCACATTGCCAACACACGCTTACGTAAATCCATTGAGTATGCTTTCATTTCAAGCCTCCATGCTTGACCCAAGCATACACAACTTCTTCAGAGGGCGCTAGATGTGTTCGTGACTTGCTCTAGCTGCCGCTTTTGGAGTCGTTCGGTACCGAGAAACTCTTAAAGCGGCAGCTCAGGCTGCCGCACTCCATAAACGACCGGCCGCGCCGGGGACGTTGGTCCCAGGCGCGGCCGTGTTTGGCTGCACTCTCTCGAACAGGTACTACGAGCGTTTCCTGCGGACGATCACGCCCACCGCGCCCAGAACCAGCAGGCTCATCGTCGCCGGCTCGGGGATGATGTCGCCGTATTGGAGATTGTCCATGCGGGTGGCGCCGCCGCCGAAGCTGGCGTAGAGCGCGCCCAAGGCATCCAGAGAGGCTTGCCGCGCGGCCGCGTCGGCGCCGGCGATGTTCATTGACTTGTTATCCAACTCCATGCCCGTGACAGCGGCGCCGGCCGTTACGTCGTAGGCAGACAACGTGGCCGTGTTGGCGGCAACGTCAATAGCAATGGTCACCTCGTACCAGTGGTCGCGGATAAAACTGTACGTGCTGTTATAGACGGCTCCCGTGGCAGAAAAGAGCTGGAACTTCGTGGTCGTGCTGTTGCCGCCGCTGTCGCCAAAGCCGATGCCCATCGCCCCCGACGTGAAATCGTAGGATCGGATCTGGCAGACTTCAGAGTTCGCCCCTGATCGCAAGAGCCAACTTACGGTAATCGTGTTATCGGAGCGGATGATGTCCGTATCGTCGCGGCGTGCGTAACCGCGGTTGGTGTTGAGCGAGCCCATCGTATACGCCGATCCGTCTGGCCCGGTGAAAGCGATGATCCCGGCGTCAGGGTTGGGCGAGCTATGGGCAACCCATCCATCCTGTCCTTCGATCGCGCCGGTATGATAGTCCGGCGTCTCAAACGTCAAAGTGGCCGCCTGGGCCGCTCCCGCCAATGCCAATATCCCTGCCACCGCCAGAATTGCCCGTGTCGCTGTTTTCATTTTCTATTCCTCTTTCTTGACCGAAGGTGCCTGTCTCGGATGCAAACAGAAGCCTTGGAAGCCGACCGGTCTTCACGGCCGCTAATGTCACCGCATGTTACCACGCCTCGCCGAATCGACAATGGCGTTTTGCGACTTAGATCTTGCGTTTTGCGAACCTTGCAGTATGATGGTCTGGCGAGGCAAAATCATGCTTGCCAGGCAGTTCAAGATCGTCTTGTTCGCGCACGGTAATTTGGATTACCTGCGCCGCGTGCTGTTGGGGGTGCGGGCCTTTGCCTCGCTCCAGCCGCAATGGACCCTGCATGTCTGCCCGCCCACGGCCGCGGGACTGGACGAGGCGCGGCGGCTGGCCCCGGACGGACTGATCGCCAGTTGGTTTGACGTGCCGCTGGAGGATGTGCTGGCCCTGAAACTCCCGACGGTGCTGGCGCTGACCTACGAACACCACAGCCGCCGCGTCACGTGGGTCGGCTGCGACCATGCCGCCGCGGGCGAACTGGCGGCCAGATACTTCCTCAAGCGAGGCTTTCGGGTGCTCACCGCAGTGGCCACCGAGTCTCACCCCTCGATTACCCGTTGGGACGGCTTTGAGCGAGCCGCCAGGCGCGCGGGCGTGCAGGCGGCGCGGTATGCCGGTCCCGCCGGACCGGGCCTGGCCCAGTGGCTGGTCGATCTACCTAAACCCGCCGCCGTCTACGTCGCCATCACCGATCTGGCCGGACCGGCGGCCGAGGCGTGCCAGGCCGCCGGCATCGACGTGCCGGGACAAGTCGCCATCCTCAGCGGCGGCAGCGATCAGTTCGTCTGTGAGATGACCGAGCCGCCCCTGTCGGCGGTTGACTTCCCCTACGAGAAACTCGGCCGCACCGCCGCGGCCATGCTCGACCGCATGATGCGTCACCCCAACCGCCCGGCGCCCAGGCCCGTCCTCATGCGCGACTTCCTCGTCGTTACGCGCCGCTCGACCGACGTCATTGCCACGGAGGACGCGGACGTCCGCACGGCCGTGACGTACATCCGCGAGCACTACGGCCGAGCCTTGAGCGTTCCGGAGATTGCGGAACGGACGTCATTGGGGCGACGGGCGCTGGAGAAGCGTTTCCGCCTCGCGCTGGGGCGGACCGTCCTGTCGGAGATTCAGTTCGTTCGCCTGGAGGCCGTCAAGCTGCTGCTTCGCAACACGCACCTGCCCATGCACGCCGTCGCCGGCCACTGCGGATTCCCCACGCCCGAGCGCATGTGCCTGGTCTTCCGCGCCGCCGAGGGCATGACTCCCACGCTCTACCGCCAGCGTTTCTCAACCGGCGGCGTTTGATATCGGCGGGAATCCGCATCCGACATCCGCAATGCGACATCCGAGGACTCGATCGTCCGGGAGAAATTAATTATCCCCAACGCTTGACATATCGACGTATCGCGATATATTAATATGTAAAGAGTACGAGGAATAACGTGGCGAGCCCGGCAAGAAATCCTAAACGCCCCCCGCAGGCCCAACTGCTGCCGATGACGTTTCTGCACGAGACGGCCGAGTGCCTGCGCCTGATGGCCCACCCGGTCCGCCTGGCCATCGCCGACCTGCTCTCCCACGGCGACCTGCCGGTGTACGAGATCGCCCAGCGGCTCGACCTGCCCCCCAGCCAGGCCTGCGACCACCTGCGCCGCATGCAGCGGGTGGGGCTGCTGGCCAGCCGCCGCCGCGGACGCACCGTCTATTACCGAATCGCCGCCCCCCAGGTGAACCACCTGCTGGGCTGCATCCGTAAAACCCGAAGCTGCGCAATAGCACAATGACGGCAGGGGCAGGCCTGGAGGGATGCCCGGGTGCCGTGGCGGGAGGGCGAAGCCCGACAGCCACGATCCCTGGAAGTCCAATGCGTTCGGGGATCGTGGCTCTCCGGGCCTTCGGCCCTGCGCGCCACGGCACCCGGCGCAATAACGGAATGGCGGATGGACGGGTGGTAGATGAATGGATGTTTGGTTGGATGGACGAATGGCACCCCTTGAGATACCTGAGGAAAAGGCTATGTCAGACAAGAAACGCATCGTGATCGTCGGCGGCGTGGCGGGCGGGGCCTCGGCGGCCGCCCGGGCCAGAAGGCTCAGCGAAGACGCCGAAATCATCCTCATCGAGCGCGGGCAGTACGTGTCCTTCGCCAATTGCGGGTTGCCGTACTATCTCGGCGGGCGCATCGCCGACCGCTCGCGGTTGCTGGTGGCCACGGCCGCGGGGCTGCGGAAACGATTCCGCATCGACGTGCGGACGCAGACGGAAGTGCTGCGCATCGACCGCCCGGGCAAGAAGGTCGCCGTGCGGACGCCCGAGGGCGCCGAACAAGTCATCGAGTACGACGCGCTGGTGCTCTCGCCGGGCGCCGCCCCCGTGCGCCCGCCCGTGCCGGGTTTCGACCACCCGCGCGTCTTCACGCTGCGAAACATGGCCGACATCGACTGCATCAAGGAATACGTCGACACCCACAAGCCGCGCAAGGCCGCCGTCATCGGAGCTGGATACATCGGCCTGGAGATGACCGAAGCCTTCCGCGAGTTGAAGGTCGACGTGGTGCTGGTGGAATTGATGGACCAGGTCTTCGGCCCTATCGACCCGGAGATGGCGGCGCCGCTGGCCGAGCATATCGCCTCGCACGGCGTGGACCTGCGCCTGGGCACCAGCGTTCAGCGCGTCGATGACGACGCGGGCAAACCGGTCCTGGCCCTGTCGACGGGGGAGAAGACCCCGGTCGACCTGGCGATCCTGGCCATCGGCGTGCGCCCCGAAACGACGCTGGCCGTCCAGGCCGGGCTCAAGATCGGGCCCACCGGCGGGATCGCCGTCGACGAGCACATGCGCACCAGCGACGCCGACATCTACGCCGTCGGCGACGTCGTCGAAGTGACGCACCTGGTCGGAGGCGGCGCGGCGCTGATCCCGCTGGCCGGTCCGGCCAACCGCCAGGGACGCATCGCCGCCGACAACATCTTCGGCCGCGACAGCCGATACCGCAAAACCCAGGGCACCAGCATCTGCAAAGTGTTCGACCTGGCCGTGGGCATGACGGGCCTGAGCGAGAAGGCCCTCAAAAAGGCCGCTACGCCCTATGAAAAAGTCTACGTGCACCCGTCGTCGCACGCGGGCTACTATCCCGGCGCGCACACGCTGTCGCTCAAGCTGCTGTTCGACCCGGCCGACGGGCGGATCCTCGGCGCCCAGGCGGTCGGGGCCGCCGGCGTCGATAAGCGCATCGACGTGCTGGCCACGGCGCTGCGGGCGGGGATGACGGTGTTCGACCTGCAGGACCTCGAACTGTGTTACGCCCCGCCGTTCGGCTCGGCCAAGGACCCGGTCAACTACGCGGGGTTTGTCGCGGCCAACGCCCTCAAGGGCGACGTGGCGCTGTGCCACTACGCTGACGTGGCGGCTCCGCGCGGCGATCAGATGCTTTTGGACGTGCGCACGCCGGAGGAGGTTCGCGGCGGCACCATCGCGGCGGCGGCGAACATCCCGCTGGACGATCTGCGCGAGCGGCTGAGCGAACTGCCTCGCGACAAGGAAATCCTGGCCTTCTGCAAGGTTGGCCTGCGCGGCTACCTCGCCTGCCGCATCCTCAAACAGCACGGCTTCGCCTGCCGAAACCTCAGCGGCGGGTACACGACGTACAAGGCCTTCACCCGCGCCCTGGCGCACGATGACGTCGCGCCCGAGCGAACGAGCGCCAGCGATACCGGCGCCGAACCAAGCGGTGGCACAGCCTTTCCAGGCTGTGACACAGGCTCGAAAGCCTGTGCCACCCAGGCCGCCAATGTCGTCAAAACCATCGACGCCTGCGGTCTGCAGTGCCCCGGACCGATCATGAGGCTGCGCACGGCCGTCGACGAGCTGTCGGAAGGCCAGTCCGTCAGCATCCGCGCCAGCGACACGGCCTTTGCCGGCGACGTGCCCGCCTGGTGCGCCAGCACGGGCAACCGCCTGGTGTCCCTGGTGCGCGACACCGGCTATGTCGTCGCGACGGTGGAGAAGCGCCTGGCGGCGCAGCCGGCGCCGTCGGCAGGGGGCTGCGGCAAAGGCAAGACGATCGTCGTTTTCAGCGACGACTTCGACAAGGCCATCGCCGCGTTCATCATCGCCAACGGCGCCGCTTCGATGGGCAGCGACGTGACGATGTTCTTCACGTTCTGGGGCCTCAACGTGCTTCGCAGGGACGGCGCCGTCAAAGTCCGCAAGACGCTCGTCGAGCGGATGTTCGGGTGGATGATGCCCCGCGGGGCCGGCAAGCTCAAGCTCTCGAAGATGCACATGGCCGGCATGGGCAAGGCCATGATCGCCGGCATCATGAAGAAGAAGAACGTACTGTCGCTGCCGGAGTTGATCGCCGCCGCCCGGGCTGCGGGGGTCAAGATGGTCGCCTGCACGATGTCGATGGACCTGATGGGCATCAAGCAGGAAGAGCTGATCGACGGCGTCGCGGCCGGCGGCGTGGCGATGTATCTCCAGACGGCAGAGCAGGGCGGGGTGAATCTGTTTATTTGAAGCAGTAACCGGTAATCAGTAACCAGTAATCGGTAATCAGAATCCGTAGCCGGTAGAGCGAAGCCGGTTATCGAAGCGGATGGCGTGGCTATAATTCCCCAGTTGGTTACCAACAAAAGGGGGGACGGCAATGTCGACACCTGCCAGCATCGCCAAGCATCCGATTCACCCCATGCTGATCGCCTTTCCGATCGGCCTGTGGATCTTCAGCTTCATTTGCCTGCTGGTCTTCTGGAGAGGCGGGGCGGAGGCCTGGGAGACCGCCGCGATCTACTCGATGGGCGGGGGAATCTTCGGCGCTCTGGCCGCGGCGATCCCCGGACTGATCGACCTGCTGGACATTCCGCCCAGCCGCGCCCGTACCAAAGGCATCTGGCACGGCGTGATCAACGTGGTTGCCTTGGTGATCTTCACGGCAGCGTTCTTCCTGCGAGGCGGAATGACCACCACGCAGTTCGTGCTGCTCTCGGCCGTCGGCGTGCTGCTGCTGTTCGTCAGCGGATGGCTGGGCGGCAGCATGGTGTACGTCCACGGCGTGGGCGTCGAGTTCAAGGGCAAGGACGAGCGCCGGCAGCGCATGGACCAGCAGAAGGATCAGCCCGGCGAACCGGCGTCCGAGCAGCAAAAGCAGACCCGGCAGCGCGAGCCGGTTGAAGTGTAAGGCCTTTCAGATCGCGCAAGCCTCGCGGCAGTCCCTGTCCGCTTCGACCAGACCCGTTAGCGGCGGGGCTTGCCCCGCGCGTTCAGGTCTGCGCCGATCACCCGTACGGCGCCTTCAGGCGGATGATTCTCTCCGGCGGCTGCAGTGCGTATAATGCTCTCGCCTCTGAAGGATTTATCGTGAAGCATGCGGTGCGTCGTATCGTGTTGATGGTCGTGATCCTGGCGGTCGTGGCGGCCGCCGTGATCGGCATTTTGCATTGGCGCACGAAGGAACAGTCCAAAACCCGCCTGGTGCTGTATGGCAACGTCGACATCCGCCAGGTCGAGTTGGCCTTCAACGCCAACGAGCGCATCGAAAAGATTCACGTTGTCGAGGGCCAGCATGTCGAGGCGGGCGACCTGCTGGCCGAACTGACGACAAACCGCCTGGCGCCGGCCGCTGCTAACGCCGCTGCCCAGGTCGAGAGGCAGAAGTCGGACATCGTGGCCGCCCAGGCCGAAGCGCGTTACGCTGAACTGCAGTATGAACACACGCTCAGGGCCTCGAAAACGGGCGCGGCGACCCGGCAGGAAATGGACAGCGCCACCGCCGCTCGCAATGCCACCCAGGCGCGCCTGCAGTCCGCCCACTCCTCGCTTCGTGCCCTGGAGGCCAACCTTGTTCTCGTCCAGCAACAGCTTGCCGACGCCCGGCTGTACGCCCCCAGCCGCGGCGTCATCCGCAATCGCATTCTCGAGCCCGGCGACATGGCCTCGCCTGCCAAGCCCGTGCTGACCCTGGCGGTCACCGATCCGCTTTGGGTGCGGGCGTATGTCGACGAGAGCGACTTGGGCAAGATTCATCCCGGGATGAGCGCTGCCGTCACCACCGATAGTTTTCCCGGCAAGACGTATGACGGCTGGGTGGGGTTCATTTCGCCCACGGCCGAGTTCACGCCCAAGCAGGTGCAGACCCCGGAGCTGCGCACGGCGCTGGTGTACGAGGTGCGCGTGTACGTGCGCAATGCGTCGGGCCAGTTGCGGCTGGGCATGCCCGCCACCGTGACAATCCCGCTGCACCAGGCCGCGACCGCGCGACCGGCCGCCGCGTCGGCGCCGCTGGCGACTTCACCAGGGGCGGCGCCATGACCGTCCCCGCACGTCCAGGACGGGCCGGCAGCGACGCAACGCCGCCGGTCGTGCTGGAACTGCGGGACGTCTCCAAGAGCTTCCTCGCCGCCAAGCGCCGCGTGCAGGCGCTCGACCGGGTCAGCCTCACCGCCCGCCAGGGGCAGATCACCGGGCTCATCGGTCCCGACGCCGCCGGCAAGAGCACGCTCATTCGCCTCGCCGCGGGACTGCTGTCAGCCGACTCGGGCTCCGTTGCCGTGCTGGGTCTCGATGCTGCCGCGCAGTCCGCGCAGGTGCAGGCCGCCGTCGGCTACATGCCCCAGCGCTTCGGACTCTACGAAGACCTCAGCGTGCGGGAAAACCTCGACCTCTACGCCAGCCTGCAGGGTCTGCCGCACAATCGCCGGGAGGCACGCTTCGATGAACTGATGCCCATGACGGGTCTGGCGCCGTTCATGTCGCGACTGGCCGGGCGGCTCTCGGGCGGGATGAAACAGAAACTGGGCTTGGCGTGTGCCCTCGTGCGGTCGCACCGCCTGCTGCTGCTGGACGAGCCCACCGTCGGCGTCGACCCGCTGTCGCGGCGCGAACTGTGGCGCATCATCCACGAACTGGTGGACAGCCACGGCGCGTCGGTGCTGATCAGCACGTCGTACATGGACGAGGCCGGGCGCTGCGACCAAGTCGTCACGCTGCACCAGGGGCGGGTGCTCGGCCAGGACCCGCCCGCAGCGTTCATCGACAAGGCCCAGGGCAGGACCTTCACGCTGGCGGCGCCGGGCATGCCGCGCCGTGCCACGCGGGAAAAGCTCATTGCGCACCCCGACGTGCTTGACGCGGTCGTCTACGGGCAGGAAATCCGCCTGATCACGCGACAGGCGCAGGCGCCCGAGGCGGCGGCACTGGCGCCCGATCTGGTCGCGGCCAAAATCGTCCCCGCCTCGCCGCGGTTTGAGGACGGCTTTGTGATCCTGCTGGCCGCCCAGGCGGACCATCCGGCCCATCGCCCGTCCAAAGAATCTGCGACACCCCGCGCGGCCGCCTCGACGGAGCATCCCGTCACGATCGAGGTGCGGGACCTGACCAAGCGGTTCGGCAACTTCGTCGCGGTCGATAACGTGTCTTTCGAGGTTGCCCGTGGTGAGATCTTCGGCCTGCTGGGCCCTAACGGCGCGGGCAAGAGCACGACCTTCCGCATGCTCTGCGGGCTGCTGCCCGCCAGCGGCGGGCACTTGAAGGTTGCCGGCGTGGACCTGCGCCACGCGGCGTCTGCCGCGCGGGCGCGCATCGGCTACATGTCGCAGAAGTTCTCGCTCTACGGCGACCTGACGGTGCGCGAGAACCTCAACTTCTTCAGTGCCGCGTACGGCCTCACCGGTCGCGATCGCACCGAGCAGATCCAGCGGCGGCTGGAACAGTTCGAGCTGGACGAGCAGGCCGATCAGACCAGCGCCCTGCTGCCGCTGGGGTACAAGCAGCGCCTGGCGATGGCCTGCGCCTTGGTACACCAGCCCCAGACGATCTTCCTGGACGAGCCGACCTCCGGCGTCGACCCGCTGGCGCGGCGGGTGTTCTGGAATCAGATCGCCGCCCTGGCTGAAAGCGGCGTGACCGTGATGGTCACCACGCACTTCATGGCCGAAGCGGAATACTGCGACCGCCTGGCGATCATGGACAGCGGCAGGATTCTCGCCCTGGGAGCCCCCGAAGAGATCCGCCGCCGGGCCGGCGCCGATGCGACATTCGAGGATGCTTTCATCCACCTGATCGAATCGCAGCGGCAGGAGGACGCTCGATGAACCGGCCAGACGCCACCGCAGGCGAGGCCCAGACGCGCTGGCCCCAACTCATGCGCCTGGGCGGGTTGATGCACAAGGAGTTCCTGCAGATTCTGCGGGACCCCAGCAGCATTGCCATCGCCTTTCTCATGCCCGTGGTGCTGCTGGTGATTTTCGGCTACGGCGTGTCGCTCGACGCCAAGGGCATCCCCGTCGCCCTGGTGATCGAGCAGCCCGGGGCCGACGCGTCGTCGCTGGCCGGGGCCTTGAGCAACTCCGAGTATTTCCGCACCACGACCTTTCGCACCCTCATGGACGCCCGCCAGGCGATGATCGACGGGCAGGCCGACGCCATCGTTCATCTGCGCAGCGACTTTGCCCGCCAACTGCGCCGCCCCGACGGAGCGCCCATCCAGATCATCCTCAACGGCGTTGACGCCAACCGCGCCCGCGTCGTCTCGGGATACCTCGCCGGCGCCTGGCAGACTTGGCTCGCCGCCCGGGTGGCGGCCTCGGGCGCCACCCTCCCGGCGGCGGTGGTCGTCGAGGAGCGGGTCTGGTTCAACAGCGAACTGCGCAGCCGCGACTTCCTGGTCCCGGGCCTGGTGGCCATCATCATGACGCTCATCGGCTCGCTGCTGACGGCGATGGTCGTCGCCCGCGAGTGGGAGCGGGGCACGATGGAGGCCCTGCTCGTCACGCCCGTGTACATCCGCGAGATCCTGCTGGGCAAGCTCGTGCCGTACTTCGGGCTGGGCATGGGCGGCATGGCCGTGACGGTGGGCGTCGGGGTGCTGCTGCTGGGCGTGCCGCTGCGCGGCTCGCTGGTCGTGCTGGCCGCAGTCGCCTCGGTCTTTCTACTGGTGGCCCTGGGCGTGGGGTTGCTGATTTCGGCGGCGACGAAGAATCAGTTCGTCGCCGGGCAGATCGCCATCCTGACGTCCTTTCTTCCGGCCTTCATGCTGTCGGGATTCATCTTCAACATCGCTTCGGCCCCGCTGCCGATCCAGTGGCTGACGCGCGTCGTCGCGGCGCGCTATTTCGTCTCGATCCTGCACACGGTGTTCATGGCCGGCGACATCTGGGCGATCATCGTGCCCAACGTGCTGGTGCTGGCGGCGATGGCGGCGGTCTTCCTGACCCTGGCGCGGCTCAAGTCGCGAAAGCACCTGGAGTAGCCGCTCATGTGGAACCGCATTCTGGCGCTGATCGTCAAGGAGTTCCTGGCCGTCCTGAAGGACCCCAAGAGCCGCGTGTCGATCATCGCCCCGCCGTTGATCCAGATGTTTGTCTTCAGCTACGCCGCCACATTCGACATCAAGAACGTGCCCTATGCCGTTTATAACGAGGACGGCGGCGCCGCCTCGCGCGAGCTGCTGGCGGGGTTTTCCGGCTCGCCCGCCTTTGAGCAAAAGTACATCATCGAGCGCCAGGGGCAGATCGCCGACCTTGTGGACCGCCAGGAGGTCCTGATGGTCGTCCACGTTGACCGCCAGTTCAGCCGCGACCTGCTCAGCGGCAACCCCGCCAGACTGCAGATCATCGTCGACGGGCGAAACTCCAACACCGCCCAGGTCGCCTTCACCTATGTGCAGGAGATCGTCTCGACTTTCAACGAACACTGGGCCGCCCGCCATGGCGCCACGCAGCCGCCCGCGCGGCTCGAGATCCGCGCCTGGTACAACCCCAACCTCGTCAGCCGATGGTTCATCGTCCCCGGGCTCGTCGGCGTGGTGCTGCAGGTGGCCACGCTGCTGGTGACGTCGCTGTCGGTCGCCCGAGAGCGCGAGCAGGGGACCTTCGACCAGCTCCTGGTCACACCGCTGCGCCCGGTCGAAATCCTCATCGGCAAGGCCGCGCCTGGGTTCGTCATTGGTCTTGCCGACGCGACCATTATCGCTTTGCTGGCGCACTTCTGGTTCGGCGTTCCGATGACCGGAAGCGTGCTGGCGCTGTATCTGGGAATGGTGCTCTTCCTGTTCTCGGCGGTGGGGGTGGGGCTGATGATCTCGTCGCTGGCAGCCACCATGCAGCAGGCGCTGCTGGGGACATTCCTGTTTCTGCTGCCCTCGATCCTGCTGTCGGGCTTCGCCACGCCTATCGAGAACATGCCCCCCGTCCTGCAGGAGATCACGCGGATCATTCCGTTGCGGTACTTCATGGTGATCCTGCGAGGCGTCTACCTCGAAGGCGGCGACGTGAGCATGTATCTCAACCAGTTCTGGCCGATGGCCGTCATCGGCGTCCTGTGCCTGGCCATCGCCGGATGGCTCTTCCGCCACCGCACGACGTAGGCGAGCAAGCATAGCTATGGCGGACCAATTCATCCTTCCATTCATCCGCCTTCGCTCTGCGAGCTACGGCGGACAAGTCCATCCATCCATCCATCCATTCACCCCTCCATCAATCCATTGATCCCTCCATCCCTTTTTCATTCTTTCTCCCTTCCATTCTTCCTTCCGCCGTGCTTTCGGCGCATAATGCCCGCACCTTTTTGAGGAACGACCATGGGTGCAGCGAAATGGCCGGTGTTGACGGCGTACGATCAGGATCATCTCGCCCACGCGGCGATGCCGCTGGGCGGTATCGGCACCGGGACGGTTTCGCTGGGCGGGCGGGGCGACCTGCGCGACTGGGAAATCGTCAACCGCCCGGCCAAGGGGTTCACCCCGCGCGACTGCTTCTTTGTCCTGCGAACCGAAAGTGGCGGCAAGACCGACCTGCGGGCACTCGAGGGTTTGATCGAGCCGGAGTTCTACGAAGGCCGCGACGGCTGCCGTGCCGCTAACCACGGCCTGCCGCGATTCCGCAAAGCCTCCTTCGCCTGCGCGTATCCGCTGGGGCAGGTGACGTTGTCCGACCCGGCCGTGCCGCTCAAGGTGCGCCTCGAAGCGTTCAACCCGCTCGTGCCCGCCGACGCTGACGCCAGCGGCATTCCCGCGGCCGTGCTGCGATTCGTGCTGACCAATCCTACCGGCAAGGCCGTCAAGGCGACCGTCGCCGCCAGCCTCCTCAACTTCATCGGCGCCGATGGGCGTAACGGCACGATCGGCTGGGCGGACATCCCGCACGTGACGGCCGCGTGCAAACAGAACCGCAATCGCTTCCGCACCGGCGGTGGGGTGCAGGGGCTGTACATGGACAGCCGCGGCGTCGAGGCCTCGTCCGAGCAGTGGGGCACGATGGCCCTGGCGACCACAGCTTCGGCCGGCGTGAGCTACACGCTGGGGCGGCAGGGGCTCAATGACTTCTGGACGGACCTGCGCGATGACGGCAGACTGACCAACCAGCCCAGCCGCGGCGATACGCCCATCGGCGCCTTGGCCGTTTCGCTGACCGTTCCTCCTGGCAGCGAGAAGGGCGTCACGTTCCTGCTGACATGGCGGTACCCGAACCGCATGGGCTGGGGCATCGGCAATAACGACGGGGGCAATGTCGGCAACTACTACGCCGTGCAATATAAGGATGCGTGGGACGCTGCCGTGAAGACGGCCGCGGCCTTGCCGGATCTGGAGCGGCGGACGGTCGACTTCGTAACGGCCTTGTGCAATACGCCTGTGCCGCCCGAGGTGAAGGAAGCGGCGCTATACAACATCAGCACGCTTCGCACGCAGACGAGCATGCGCACGCCGGACGGGCGGCTGTTCGGCTGGGAGGGCTGCTGCGACCGCGTGGGCTGCTGTCAGGGCTCGTGTACGCACGTGTGGAACTACGAGCACGTCACGGGGTTCCTGTTCGGCGATTTGGCCTGGACGATGCGCGAGGTCGAGTTCGTCCACATGACGCGCGACGACGGGTTCATGAACTTCCGCACGCCGCTGCCGCTGACGTTCCCGGTGCAGTGGGGCGTGGCTGCCGCCGACGGGCAGATGGGCGCCCTGATGCGCCTCTACCGCGACTGGCAGCTTTCCGGCGACGACTCGCGCCTGAAGGAACTCTGGCCCAAGGCCCGCAAGGCGCTGGAGTTCGCCTGGCAGGAAAAGGGCTGGGACCCGAACAAGGACGGCGTGATGGAAGGCGCGCAGCACCACACGCTGGACATCGAGTACTTCGGGCCAAACCCGCTGACCGGCGTGTGGTACCTCGGCGCCCTGCGGGCGTGCGAGGAAATAGCCCGCTATCTCGGCGAGGCCGACTTCGCCGCCTCGTGCGCCGACCTGTTCGCCCGCGGCAGTAGCTGGCTGGACAAGAACCTCTTTAACGGCGAGTACTACGAGCACAAGGTCGTCCCGCCCGGGCGGCTGGAGAACACGATCCCGGGTCTGATCTGGAACCGCAAGCGCACGGACCTGCGCAACCCCGGCGGCCAACTCGGCAAGGGCTGCCTGTGCGACCAGCTCGTCGGCCAGTACACCGCCCACGTGTGCGGCCTGGGATACCTGCTCAACAAGGCCAACGTTCGCAAGACGTACGCCAGCCTGATGAAGCACAACTTCCGTGAGGACTTCTTCGAGCATCTCAACGTCTCGCGCGGGTTCGCCCTCAACGGCGACAAGGGCCTGTTGATGTGTACCTATCCGCGCGGCGAACAACCGAAAGACTTCAGCGGATGCTACACCGAATGCATGACCGGCTTCGAGTATTCCGCCGCCATCGGCATGCTGCAGGAAGGGCTCACCGCACAGGGTCTCAAGTGCATCAAGGCGATCCGCGACCGCTACGACGGCCGCACGCGCAGCCCGTTTAACGAGGCCGAGTGCGGCCACCACTACGCCCGGGCGATGGC
Organism: Planctomycetaceae bacterium; assembly: GCA_039680605.1. NCBI lineage: Bacteria > Pseudomonadati > Planctomycetota > Planctomycetia > Planctomycetales > Planctomycetaceae > Planctomycetaceae bacterium. The sequence goes on from JBDKTA010000059.1 coordinate 13,848, forward strand.
CGCCTGGGCGGCGCTGACGACGCTGACGGGCTTTGCCTACTCGGGCGTGACGGGCACGATGACCTTCGGCGCGATCGAGGGTACGAGCCTCTGGTCCAACGGTTATGCCTGGGGCACATGCACCCAGAAACGGTCCGGCAAGGGCGTGAAAGTCGAGTTGAAAGTGCTGGGGGGAACGCTGAAGCTCAAGACGCTGAAGATCACAGGCATGGGCGAGTTTGCGCGACGCGAGTCGCGCGACCTTCAAAGCGGCCAGACATATGGAGTGCGGCAGCCATAGCTGCCGCTTTAGTAGTTGTTGAGTTTAGAAAAACTTCCAAAGCGGCAGCTAAGGCTGCCGCACTCCAAAAGGAGCAACATGCATAAACCGAAGTTCAATCCGAATTGGCCCGTACTCAAGACCTACGACGAGGCGCACCAGTTCCGCATCGCCATGCCGCTGGGCGGCATCGGCACGGGCACCGTGTCGTTGGGCGGGCGCGGCGATCTGCGCGACTGGGAACTCACCAACCGACCCGGTAAGGGCTTTCGCCCGTTCACGCATTACTTCGTGACGTACCCGCTATTTCTGCTGCGGGCGCAAACCACCGATGGCAAGGCCGTCACGCGGCTGCTCGAAGGACCCATCGACCCGGCCGAATACGAGAGCGCCTCGGGCTGCACGGCCGCCAATCACGGCTACCCGCGCTTCGCCCACAGCACGTTCGCGGCTGCGTACCCCTTGGCGCAGGTCGCGCTGGCTGACGAGTCCATACCGCTGCAGGTGCGGCTGGAGTCGTTCAATCCGCTGGTGCCCTGCGACGCCGACGCCAGCGGGATCCCCGTGGCCGTCATGCGCTACGTGCTGACCAATCCGACTGGCAAGCCCATCAAGGCCTCGCTCTGCGGCGTGATGATCAACTACATCGGGCTGGACAAATCCGGCGGTGCGACCAAGGGCAACCGCAATCGCTTCCGCAAGAGCAAGGCCGTGCGCGGGATCTTCATGGACTCGCAAGGCATCGATCCCGCCGACGAGCGGTGGGGCACGATGGCCCTGACGACGACGGCCGGCGGCGACCTGAGCTACTGGCTCAGCGAGTCCGACCCGCTCAAGGGCAACTATGTCCTGAAGTTCTGGGAAGATTTCAAAAACGACGGGCGGCTGGACAACCCCGAACCGGGCAACGTCGAAGGGCCGATGGGCGCCCTGGCCGTGCCACTGACCGTGCCGGCCAAGTCCACCCGCGAGGTGACGTTCCTGATCACCTGGCACTATCCCAACCGCCAGACGTGGACGCCCTGCAAGGAAGGCGCGTGCTCCTGCGGAAACACCATCGGCAACTATTACACCGAGCAATACAAGGACGCGTGGGACGCCGCCGAGAAGACCGCCCGCGCCCTGCCGGCCCTCGAGCGCGACACGGTGCAGTTCGTGCGGACCTTCTGCGACAGCGATCTGCCGGCCACTGTGAAAGAGGCCGCCCTGTTCAACCTCAGCACGCTTCGCAGCCAGACGACTTTCCGCACGCCGGACGGGCGGCTATACGGCTTCGAGGGCTGCTCCGACGCATGCGGCTGCTGCCACGGATCGTGTACGCACGTGTGGAACTACGAGCTTGCCACGCCGCTGCTGTTCGGCGGCCTGGCCGCGACGATGCGCGACGTCGAGTTCGCCCACGCCACCAACGCCGACGGCCTCATGAGCTTCCGCGTGAACCTGCCCCTGCAGCGGGCGACCGAGACCGCCTGGGGGGCGGCCGACGGGCAGATGGGCTGCATCATGAAGATGTACCGCGACTGGCAGCTCAGCGGCGACGACGCGATGCTCAATCGCCTCTGGCCCAAGGTCAAGAAAGCCCTGGAGTTCTGCTGGCTGCCGGGCGGATGGGACGCCGACAAGGACGGCGTGATGGAAGGCAGCCAGCACAACACGATGGACTGCGAGTACTTCGGCCCTAATCCCCAGATGGGGCTGTGGTACCTGGGCGCGCTGCGGGCCGGCGAGGAGATGGCCCGCCGCGTGGGCGACGAAGCCTTCGCCGCCACGTGTGGCGACCTCTTCACGCGCGGCAGCCGCTGGATCGACGCCAACCTGTTCAACGGCGAGTATTACATTCACGAGATCCGCGTGCCGAAAAAGCCCGAGGATGTGCGGGCCGGCACCGGCGGCTTCCCCGGCGTCAAGAAGCCCGACGAACTAACGCGCCAGCTCGGCGAGGGCTGCCTGGTCGATCAGCTCGTCGGGCAGTTCATGGCTCACGTGTGCGGGCTGGGCTACCTCGTCAAGCCCGCCCACATCCGCAAGACGCTGGCCAGCATCCTCAAATACAACCGCCGCGACAGCTTCCGCGACCACTTCAACTGCATGCGCGGATACGTCGTCGGCGACGAGGCCGCCATGCTTATGGCTGCCTACCCGTACAGCCGCCCGACGCAGCCGTTCCCGTACTTCACCGAGGTGATGACCGGCTTCGAATATGTCGCGGCGATCAACATGATCCAGGAAGGCATGACGGCCAAGGGGCTGCAGTGCATCCAGGATATCCGCGACCGCTATGACGGCCGCAAGAGGAGCCCCTTCGACGAAGCCGAGTGCGGGCATCACTACGCGCGAGCCATGGCGTCATGGGCGGCCGTTCCGGCGCTGACGGGTTTCCTTTATTCGGCCATCACCGGTAAGATGACCTTCGCCGCCAAGGCAGGCCAGCACTTCTGGTCGACCGGATACGCCTGGGGCAGGTGCGCGATCTCGCGCAAACGCGGCGCGATGACTGTTGAGCTGAAGGTGCTGGGCGGAAAGCTGAAGCTCAAGGCGCTGGAGCTGATGGGTCTTGGTGAAGTGTCCTTCAAGACGCTGCGCGACCTTCGCGCGGGCAAGACGATCAAGGCGAACTATGGAGTGCGGCAGCCTTAGCTGCCGCTTTGGATGTTTTTGGGTTGCGTGAGAATTCCCCGACAAACAACAGCCAAAGCGGTAGCTTCGCTACCGCACTCCATATAGGAGAAGATTATGGGCAAACAATGGTCAAACGAGCAGGCGTGGAAGTGGTATGACAAGACCCCGTGGCTGGTCGGGTGCAACTTCCTGCCCAGCACCGCGATCAACGACGTCGAGATGTGGCAGGGGGAGAGTTTCGACGAGCCGACCATCGCCCGCGAGTTGGGCTGGGCGGCGGCTATCGGGTTCAACTCGATCCGCGTCTTCCTGCAGTACGTTGTGTGGGAAGCCGACCCGGCCGGGTTCATGCAGCGTTTCGAGCGCGTGCTGGAGATCGCCGACGCCAACGGCATGACGGTCATGCCCGTGCTCTTCGACGACTGCCTGTTCTCGGGCAAGCAGCCGCGCGTGGGAAAGCAGGACGACCCGGCCGTCGGCGTACATAACAGCGGCTGGGTGCCCAGCCCGGGCAAGGCCATCGGCGAAGACCCCGCCAAGCGCCCCTTGCTCGAACAGTACATCACCGACATGATCAGCCGCTTCGCCGACGACCCGCGCGTCGTCGTGTGGGACCTGTACAACGAGCCCGGCGCCGCCGGCGAGCAGTTCGATTCGCGATCGCTGCTGACGGCCACCTTCGACTGGGCCCAGGCCGTCCGCCCCAGCCAGCCGCTGACCGTGGGCGCGTTCAAAGGCCCTGGCGTGGACGATGTCGAGCAGATCCAGGCCAAGGACGAGTGCAGCCGCATCATGCTTACCCGCAGCGACGTGGTGAGCTTCCACTGCTACATGCCATTCAAGGAAGCGCTGGCGTGCGTGCTGAGCTTCAAGACGCTCGGGCGGCCGATGATCTGCACCGAGTGGATGGCCCGCGCGACGATGGAGAGCCTTTTCCAGACGCACTTGCCGATGTGGAAGGAGCATCGCGTCGGCTGCTACAACTGGGGCTTGGTCGCCGGCCGCACGCAGACGTTCCTGCCCTGGAACAACCCCACGCGCACGATGGAACCCGATGCCTGGCACCACGACGTGCTGCGCAAAGATGGCACGCCGTATGACCCGGCGGAGATCGAAGCCCTGCACAAAGCAACCGGACGATGAGGTGCTGTTAGCGGCGGGGCTTGCCCCACGCGGTTTCTTCCCGGCGCCGCGCGAGAGGATTACAATGTGACGCCACGACAGCGATACATCGACACGCTGACGTTCAAGAACACCGGGCGCATTCCGTTTGAACCGGGCTGGGGGCGGCAGTCGACGGTCGCGCGGTGGTATAGCGAGGGCCTGCCCGAGAACGTCAACGCCTACGAATACCTCTGGGAGCAGATCGGCATCGGGCCGGACCGGTCGGTCGCTCCGTTCGTCGATCTGGGCGCGGATTTTCGCATGATCCCGCAGTTCCAGGAGGAAGTGCTCGATCACAAGGACGGGCACTACATTGTCCAGGACTGGAAGGGCAACATCTGCGAGATTTCCGACCGCTTCGACGTGACGTACCTGCGCACGGCCCGCGATTTCTGCACGCGACGATGGATCAAGTGCCCCGTCGAGAACCGCGACGACTGGGACGCGATGAAGGTCCGCTACGATCTCGACGCGCCGGGACGTTTTCCGGCAGACTTCACCGACCGGTGTGCCCGCGCCGCCGTGCGCGACTGGCTGCTGACCGTTCACTTCTCCGGGCCTTTCTGGCAACTGCGCGAATGGTGCGGCTTCGAAGGCCTGTGCATGATGATGCTCGATCAGCCGGACCTGGTGGCCGAGATGGCAGAGTTCTGGAAGACCTTCGTATCGGCGATGCTCGGGCGGATCTTCAAGCACATCGTCCCCGACGCTATCTACATTAATGAAGACATGGCGTACAAAGCCAAGGCGATGATCTCGCCGGCGATGACGCGGGCGTTCTGCGCCCCGAGCTGGCGCGAGTGGTCTGCCGCCGCCCGGTCGGCGGGCGTGCCGCTGATCGACGTCGACAGCGACGGATTCGTCGGCGAGTTGATCCCGATCTGGATCGAGTCGGGCGTGAACGTCTGCGACCCGATCGAGGTGGCGGCCCTGAACGACATCAACGAATATCGCGACCGCTACGGCAAGGCGATGGCGTTCCGCATGGGCGTCGACAAGCGCGCTATCGCCAAGGGCGGCCGGACGATTCGCGACGAACTGGCCCGCCTCGAACCGGTCGTGCGAAGCGGCGGGTTCATCCCCGGTTGCGACCACGCCGTGCCGGCCGACGTCCCATGGCCGGCGTTTGTGGATTACTGTCGCCTTCTGGCCCAGATGACCGGTTGGTTATAGGCTGTGTGGCATGGGCGTCCCGCCCATGCATCTTCAGTGGCACGGGCGTCACGCCCGTGCCTGCACGGCCGAGACGGCCATGCCACATGGGAGCATGGGCAAGACGCCCAGTGCCACAGGAGAAGAACATGCGATTGGGAATCTGCTGCGACTTGGACCTGGTCGATGCGGCGGCGAAGGCGGGTTTCGATTACTTTGAAGGTCGCGTGGCTGTGGTCTGCGTGCCGGAACAGGACGAGGCTGCCTTCAGTAGAGTGCTGGCGCAGGTCAAGGCGGCGCCCATTCCTTGCGAGGCCCTCAACGGCCTCATGCGCGGCGACATTCGCATCACCGGCCCCGGCGCCGATCCGGCGGCCCTTGAGCGATACGCGGCCACGGTGATCGAGCGGGCCGCGCGGGCGCAAGTGAAGATGGTGGTCTTCGGCTCCGGCGGCGTTCGGGACGTGAGGGATGGTTTCGATCGCGATAAGGCCCTCGACCAGATCGTCGACTTCGGCGGCGTGCTGGCCGACCTGGCCGGGCGGCATGGTCTGACCGTGGCACTAGAGCCCCTTAACAGCCGCGAGTGCAACATGATCAACTCCGTAGCCGAGGCGGTCCACGTAATGCAGCGGATCAATCATCCGGCTTTTCGCGTACTGGTCGACGGCCATCACTGGGGGCGCGACGACTTGCCCGTCGGCGACATCACCGACCACGCGGCGCTTCTGGTGCATGCGCACGTGGCTACCACGCCTAACCGTCTGGCCCCGGGCCTGGAGCCGTGCGAAAAAATGAAAGAGTTTTTCGCCGCCTTGAACAAGATCGGGTATAACGCCCGCGTATCGATCGAGGGAAAGATGAACAATCCGGAGGCCGACCTGCCGGTCGCATTGGCCGCGATGAAGACGCTGGCCTCCGCTAGTTAGAGAGGATTTTGTGATGCCCGCCAAAGTGACGTTTGCTTCTGCCCGCCCCAAGGAACTCCGCGCCGAAGCCACCCTGCCCGCGCTGCTCGATCGCATGATGGCTGACTGGGACCCCGCCAAGCGGTTCAAGGGCAAGCGCGTGGCCATCAAGATGCACCTCGGCGGCGGAATGGGATTCTCCACCATCCACCCGCTGTTGGCCGGCCGCGTGGTCAAGGCCGTCAAGGACGCCGGCGGCTCGCCCTTCGTGACCGACTCGCCCGGCGCGGTGGCCGCGGCGGCAGCACGCGGGTACACCGCCGAGACGCTGGGCTGCCAGCTCTTGCCGGTGGCCGGCGTTGCCGACAAGTACATCTATTCGCGCCGCGTAAATTATCGCACGATGAAGACGGTAGAACTGGCCGGCAACATCGTCGACGCCGATGCGATGATCGTGCTCTCGCACGGCAAGGGGCACGGGCACAGCGGGTTCGGCGGGGCGATCAAGAACATCGCCATGGGCTGCGTTGACGGCCCCACGCGCGGGCGCATCCACCGCTTGATGGCCGCGGCGTTCGAGTGGGACGAGAAGAAATGCACCGGCTGTCTGCTCTGCCGCGACAACTGCCCTAACGCCGCCATCACGTTCAACGACGGCAAGATCAGCATCTTCGACCACCACTGCAAGTACTGCATGCACTGCCAGCTCGCCTGCCCCCAAGACGCCATCACCATCGACCAGAGCGGATACCGCTACTTCCAGCACGGCATGGCCGTCACCACCCGCGAGTGCCTCAAGGGCTTCGCTCCCGGCAATGTGCTGTTCGTCACGGCGCTGCTGTCGATCACGCCGTTCTGCGACTGCTGGGGCTTCACCACCCCTTCGCTCGTGCCGGACATCGGCATCCTCGCCAGCGACGACATCGTGGCGGCAGAGACGGCGGCCCTGGACCTGGTCAAGGCCGAGGACTTCATTGAGGGCTCGCTGCCGGCGCCGCTGAAGCGCAGCGGCAAGGGGCACCTGTTCCAGCAGATCCACGGCAAGGACCCGTACATCCAGATCGAGGAGTGCCAAAAGGTCGGCCTGGGCAGCCCCAAGTACAAGCTGAAAGAGATCCAGTAGCACGAGAGTAGCACGGGCGTCTCGCCCGTGAGTAGCATGGGCGTCTCGCCCATGCAGAGCTGTGAATGAGGTTTCAGTGGGCACTATTGCCACAATTGTCGTTGGCCAGAAACTTCCCCCAGCGATTGTGTTGCGCCTGACCGAAGACGTGCCGGTCGGCGCGCTGCTGCGGCTGCGGGGAAACTCCTTTACCGCCGCGATGTCGCTGAAGATAGCGGCCGTGCGCGCGGAAGGGGCTTCGCTGGAGATCATGCACCGCATGACGATGGACGAAATGGTGGCGGACTGGGATTTCTTTACCGAGACCTTTTCGGCAGCGATCGTGAAGACCGACAAGGCCCTAAGCGCCGGGACGTTGCTGGAACTGGACATCCCGGAGATGGGTAGCAGCCACACCGCGGGCGTGACGTGGGCGGTTTCGGCGGGGATCACTGACGGGATCAAGAGTCGCAGTTTCACGCCCGTCAGTGACGAGAAGGGCGTGCGGTTTGTCGCCGGCGAGGCGGCGAGCATCAAGGCGTTCCGCAAACCGGACGGGACTGTGCGCGTGCAGCATTTCGACTCTTACGGGAATCCTGCGATCGGCGAAAAGGACGCCAAACCGCAAGCGGACGGGCCGCGGGTGACGGTAGTGGACGCAGAAGGGCGAACTGCGCAATCTAACGCAACGCCGCGCGCCGCCGATGGGACGCCGATCTGGTTTGGCGAGTTTCACTGGCACTGCCACGTGAGTTGCGATGCGCAGCGCGACCTGGCGGAAGCGTTGACCGGCGCGCGGGACGAGTTGGGGCTGGACTTTGCAGGCCCGGCGGACCACATGGCGATGACGGGCAAATACTACACGCCGCTGACCACGCGATATCAGACCGACGTGCTGCGGCGCTTCGACGAGCCTGGGCGATTCGCCCCGATCATCGGGGCGGAGCTGGGCTGTCGCGGCGGGCACGCCAATATCTACTGCGACAGCATCGAGACGTTCCTGGAGTTGACCGACCGCTTCGAGAGCGAACTGTGGCCGCGATACAAGGGCCCGCACTACTTCTACGACCTGCACCACCTGGCGTCGCTGTGCATCCCGGGCAAGACCCTCATCGTGCCGCACCACACCAACCGCAACACCGGCGCCATGTCCGGGCCGGACGGGCGGCCGCTTTGGAATGCCATGCACTTCCCGATCCCGCCCGAGCGCAGCGCAGTGCGGCTGTTCGAGATCGTGCAGGGCAGCGGGTGCTACGAGTCGGAAGTGGTCGATGAGCAATGGAAGATCGCCTGCGGCGGGCTGGGCGGCAGCGCCCGCACCGCCCTGATGCGCGGATACCGGTTCGGGTTCACCGGCGGGACAGACAATCATGATGGTTGGCCCAGCGTCGGGCATGGCGCGTGCAACGGATTGACTGCGGTGCAATCCCAGAGTCTGGATACTGGCTCGATCTTTCGGGCGCTGTACGAGAGAAGATGCTACGCCACAAGTGGCGCCAGGATCGTCGCGGACGTGACGTGCAACGGGCAACCGATGGGCAGCGAGATCAAACTCGCCGCCGCCGACATCCCGGTGTTCGAGATCACGATACACGGGACTGCGCCCATCGCCGCGGTGCAGATCGTACACTGCGGGTTCGTGCTGGCGGACCTGCCCGTCGAGAAGAACTGTCTGGACTTCAAAGCCCAATGGGCCGACGACCGCCGGGGCAGACCGCTCGATGAGGCGTGGTACTTCGTGCGCGCCCGCCAGACGGACGGGCAGTGCGTGTGGTGCAGTCCCTTCTGGATTGATTTGCCTCGATGAGAGACAGAGGAAAAGCGGGAGACAACGTGCGACACAGAGACGCAGAGGTACAGAGGAAGAAAGAAAAACAAGAAGAAGCATCATGAAACATCATCCAGACTTCGCGTGTTGTTCTTTATCTTCTTCTTCTTCTTCTTCTTCTCTCTGTGCCTCTGCGTCTCTGTGCCGCACCCAACAACCTCTAAGCGAGAAAGTGCCATGAGATCAAAAGAACAACGCCTCGAATGGTTCCGCGACGCCCGCTTTGGGATGTTCATGCACTGGGGCCTGTACTCGCTTCTGGGGCGCGGCGAGTGGGTGCTCAACCGCGAGAAGATTCCCGCGGCAGAGTACGAGGCACTGGCTGACCAGTGGAAGCCCAAACGCGGATGGGCGCGGGAGTGTGCGCGCCTGGCGAAGCGAGCGGGGATGAAGTACATGGTCCTGACGGCCAAGCACGCCGAGGGGTTTCTGCTGTGGGACTCGAAGATGTCGCCCTACAACGCCGCGCAGCGCGGGCCCGGGCGAGACCTGGTCGCCGAGTACGTCGACGCCTGCCGGGCCGAAGGGCTGCGCATCGGCTTCTACTACTGCTTCATGGACTGGCATCATCCCGACGGCGAGATCTGCGAGCATGACGAAGCCGCCCGCAAGCGGTTCCTCGACTACTCGCGCGGGTGCGTCCGCGAACTGATGACCAACTACGGCAAGATCGACATCATGTGGTACGACTGCCCCTGGCCGCTCATGTCGCCCGAGCGGATCGAGGCCGACAGCTTCAACCGCATGGTGCGCCGCCTGCAGCCGCACATTCTGATCAACGACCGGTCGCTCGTACCGCAGGATTTCGCCACCACCGAAATGAACATGGACCCCAAGGACGGCCAGGCGTGGGAAGCGTGCATGAAGACCAACGCCGAATGGGGCTATGTGGACTACGGCCAGCCGGAAGACTGGCTCACCAGCCGCAAGGTGCTGGACATGATCCGCCACGCGACGCTGCACGGCGGCAACCTGCTGCTGAACATTGGCCCCACGCCCGAGGGCTCCATGCCCGAAGGCGCGTACAAGATGTTGCTGCCGATCGGAAAATGGCTCGCCAAGAACGGTGAGGCCGTTTACGGACGCCGCGTGCGCGACCAGAAACGCTATCTCGACTGGACGATGATCGGCCACTGGACGCGGCAGGGCAACACCGCGTATTACTGGATCGACCGCTGGATCGGCAGCGAAACGGTGATCGCCGGGTTCCTGGCGAAAGTCAAACGCGCGAGCATCCTGGCCAGCGGAAAACCGGTGAAGTTCAAACAAGTCGGCGACCGCGTGACGCTCTACGGCATGCCGGCCGCCAACCCCGACAAGAACGTGCATATTACCGTCATCAAGCTCGAGTGCGCCACCTACCCGCACCAGGAGCTAGGTATGGGACGCGCGTAATATGGAGTGCGGCAGCCTTAGCTGCCGCTTTCACAGTTGTTGGGCGATGCAGGCTCTGCTCCACCGCAAAAACTTCCAAAGCGGCAGCTAAGGCTGCCGCACTCCATACTATTTTCCTGCGGGCGTGTAGTCCTTGAGGCCGAAGGGTTCGGCGTCGAGCTTCCATTCGGGTTTGTAGGTCACGCCCAGGAAGTGCAGCGCGGTGGGGGCCACAACGGTCAGGCCCGGGCCGGGTGAGACGACCTGCTTTTGGGCCGCTTCGCCGCTGACGATCACGAAGATCTTGCGTTCCTCCGGCGTGTCGCCGCCGTGAGAGCCGTTGATCACTTCCTTGCCGGTCTTGGGATCCTTGTTCACGCGGTACGTCCCGCCGTGATCGGTTACCAGGATGATCAACCACTCCTCGTTGGCATACGTGCCGCGCTTCTTGAGGGCATCGACAAGCTGCCCGACCTGGGTGTCGACCTTCTCGACGGCCTCCATGTACTTGGCGCTCTTGGGCGAGAAACCGAATCCTTCGCCGGCGCCGTCGACCTGGTCGAGCTGGATGAACACCAGGTCGGGGTTCGTTTCCGTCAGGTGTTTGACGGCCAGGGCGGTTGTCGCGTCGTCCTCCTTGCCGTTGGCCTGGTAGTCGGCCCCGGGGGTCATGCGATAGTCGACGTTGATCTCTTTCCACGTGACGATGGAGGCGCTCTTGGCGTCGGGCCTGGCGGTCTTGAGGCGCTGGAACATGTTGGGGTACTGCGCGTGGTTGGGCCGCCACTTGCGGTACGAGATCGACAGGTGCTTGTCGCACCAGACGCCCATCAGCACGCTGTTCCACGAGGGCATGCTCTTGGTGTTCTGGCGCGAGGGCGTGCCCAGCACCCCACCGGAAAAGCCGTCCCAGGTGACCGTGCCCGCCGCGGCCAACGCCTTCATGTTCGGCGCCTTGGCGGCCTGCACCGCGTCGGGCATGCACCCGTCGATGCCGATCACCAGCACGTGCTTGCTCTTGGCGTCGGCGGCCGGCGCGGCCGAAAGCGTGTCAGAGGCCAGCAGCGAGATCATTCCCAGCAAAGCGACCAACGCAACACACAAGGCGGCGATTCTCATTGTTATTCCTTTCAGAGACCTCTGGAAGATGTAACACCGCAACTCAACCGATGGCGCGCCTCTGTGGCAGGTCTTTTTTGCGGACCCGATTCCTGCTACGATCAGTCTTCCTGAAAGGCAGGCGCATGAAGATCGTCAAGAACTACATCAACGGCAAATGGGTCGAGGCCGAGAATACCGGCTACATCGACGTCGAGAACCCCAGCACGGGGGCGGTCATCGCCCGCACGCCGCTGTCGACCCGTGCCGAGGTCTATCGCGCCATCGACGCGGCGGCTGAGGCGTTCAAGACGTGGCGCCACACGCCGGTGTCGCGACGCGTGCAGCCGCTGTACATGCTCGTCGAATTGCTGCGCAAGAACGAAGAAACCATCGCCCGCATCCTCGTCGAGGAGATGGGCAAGAGCCTGCCCGACGCGCGGGCCGAGATGAAGCGCGTGTTCGAGAATTGCGAAGTCGCCTGCGGCATGCCCGTGCTGCAGCAGGGCGACAAGCTCGTCGGCTCGTCGTTCGGCATCGACGGCGAGGTGCTGCGCCTGCCGCTGGGCGTGTTCGCGATGATCGCCCCGTTCAACTTCCCCGGCATGGTGCCGTTCTGGTTCATCCCCTACGCCATCGCCACCGGCAACACCTACGTCGTCAAGGCCTCCAAGCAGGTCCCCATGACGATGCAGTTCATCGCCGGCCTCATCGACCAGATCCACCTGCCGCCAGGCGTGTTCAACCTCGTCAACGGCGACAAGGCCGTGGCCGACGCGTTCATGGAACACCCCAAGGTCGTCGGCGTCTCGCTGGTGGGCTCGACGCACACGTGCAAGGCCGTGGCCGAAACCTGCGCCCGGAACAACAAGCGTTTCCAGGCGATGGGTGCGGCCAAGAACCACCTCGTGGCCATGCCCGACGCCAAGCTCGACGACATGATCCGCAACATGGTCAGCTCATGCTACGGCTGCGCGGGGCAGCGGTGCATGGCGTCCTCGGCGATCGTGGCCGTGGGCGAAGAGAACTACCGCACCGTCTGCCGCGAGTTCGTCAAGGCCTCGCGCGAGGTCGTGGTGGCCGACCCGCTGGACCCGAAGGTGGCCGACGAGCAGATGCTCATGGGTCCGGTGATCTCGGACAAGGCCAGGCAGTTCATCCTCAAGATGATCGACAAGGGCGTCGCCGAGGGCGCGACGCTGGCGCTGGACGGCCGCAAGATCACCATTCCCGGCTGCGAGAAGGGTCACTTCGTCGGCCCGACCGTCTTTACCGACGTGAAGGAGGGCATGGAGATCCACAAGACGGAGATCTTCGGCCCGGTGGTGGTGCTGATGCAGGCCGCCAGCCTCGACGAGGCCATCGCCATCATCAATCGCCACGAGTACGGCAATGGCGCTTCGATCTATACGCAGAACGGTTACTGGGCGCGCAAGTTCAAGCTCGAGGCCGAGTGCGGGATGATCGGCGTGAACGTGGGCATTCCCGCCCCGGTGGCGTACCTGCCCTTCGGCGGCATGAAAGCCTCGCAGTGGGCCGACATCAAGGCCCAGGGCAAGGCGATCGTCAACTTCTTCACGGATGATAAGATCGTGACCGAACGGTTCTATCCCGAAGAGTAAGGGGAAAACAAAAACCGACGACGAGGACGAGGACGAGGACGAAACAACTTGTTCAGCGTCCTACGTTAGCGGTCGAGTCCGCCACTGCGGATCTGCGACTTGCTCGACGCGGTTGTTTCCGCGATCCAGAAACCGCGCGGAGCAAGCTCCGCCGCTAACATTGCGAAGAAGATCATTATCGTACTCGTCGTCGTCCTCGTCGTCGGTTGTTTCCCTCCCCGACCACGAAGTCTTCACTTACGAAAGATGGCAACCACATCCGCATCATCGCAGAGAAAGTAACCAACGACCAGCAGGGCATACGTCTTGGGATTAAGCCACAGCTTGGCGCTGGCCAGGGGCATGTCGAAGAGCGTGTCGATGGTGCCGTCGAAATGGCGCATGTAGTGATGCAGGAACGGCAGCGAGAGCACCGGCATGTTCGTGTAGGGCGTGGGGTAATACCGCTCCAGTTGCCAGCCCAGTGATTCGCCCGCTTTGCGCAGGGCCTCGATCGAGAGGATGTGCCGGTGGTATGGCTGGTGCAGAGGATGGATGAACTTTGCCGCCCGCGCCAGGTCGATTCCCGAGGCGTTGGGCGTGCCGATGGCGATGGCGGCCCCGGGCGCGGCCAGCGAGTCCAACGTCGCCAGCACCGCCCGCGGGTCGGCGGCGTGTTCGATCACGTCCTGGGCGATCACGAAGTCGTAGCGATTCTCAAGGCACGCTGTGTCGCCGTGGGCTGCCGAGTAGGGGTCGTACCCGACGGCGCTGAACCCGCACTCGTTGAGATACTGCACCAACAGGCCGCTGCCGCAGCCGTAGTCGATGACGCTGTGACCGGCGGCCAGCCCCGCTCTGCGCAGCCGCCGCGTCAGGCGCCGGTAGCCCGCCCGCAGCAGGCCGTTGAGATGCTGCTTGAAGAACGGGTACTGGGCGTAGTACGGGGCAAGGTCCACCTCGTCGCGGCTGTGGATGCTGCGGCACGAAGGGCACCGCCAGACGGCGAACGTTTCGGACGCGAAGGCCCGTACGTTGGAATGCACCGTCGCGGTTTGGGGTTCGCTCGCGGCGGCGTCGCAGATGCAGCAGTTGTAGCTCATGGCGGTAGTGTAGCATAAGCGGACGGTTGTGTGGCATGGCCAGGACGGCCATGCACGCCACAGGCGTCTCGCCCGTGGCGGCCAGGTCAGAGAGCATGGGCGGGACGCCCATGCCACACAGCAAGAGCATGGGCGAGACGCCCATGCCACACAGCGGGAGCATGGGCGGGTCCTTCGGCAGGCTCAGGATGAAACGCCCATGCCATACGGCAGAAGCTCAAGCTGGAAAGCATGGGCAACGATGGGGTATAATGACGGCCGCAATCCCCTTGAAAGGACTTCCTTTGGAATCATGGGCTGCGGACATCCAGTTTGAGCGACAGGGACCGCTGACGCGAGCTCTCAAGGCCGCTCTGGTAAACCCGGTAGGCAACTACCTTCCCGCCAAGCTCCTTCGCGGGTTGCTGAAGTGGACCAAGAGCGACGTGGCGGCCTCGAACTGGGCCGATCCGGGCGGGTGGCGCAGCATGGTGATCAGCTACACGGGCAATCCGCCCAAGGGGATCGACAAGATCCTCGTCAGGGGCGGGACAATCCCGATGGCCCTGCGCAACCGGCGGCGCCTGGCGTCGCGCCTCGAGGCGCGCCTGATCGAGCAGGCCGGTCACAGCCCTGCGCACGTGCTGTGCCTGGGCGCCGGTCCGGGCATTATCACGATGGACGCCATGCGCGAGGCCAAGGCCGACAGCCGGACCACCCTCGTCGACATCAGCGGCGACGCCTTCGAGCATGGGCGCGAACTGGCCGCACAGCACGGGTTGAGCGACCGCGTCAATTTTATTCAGGGCGATGTGCGCGACATCAAGGACATGCTCGACCACCGCACTGACATCGTCGAGATGATGGGCATCTGCGAATATCTGCAGGACGACCAGATCGTTTCGATCGCCAAGGCCGTCGCCGAGCTCATGCCCGCCGGGTCGGCGCTGATGTTCAACAGCCTCTCGAACCAGCACGGCACCGACCGCTTCTTCCGCCGGGTGTTCGGTCTGCACATGATCCACCGCACGCCCGAGCAGTTGCAGGGCTTGTTCTCGCAGGCGAGCTTCGGCCAGTACGTGTCGTTCACCGAACCGCTGAGAGTCTACACCGTCGTGGTGGGCAAGAAACTCGCCCCCGCCGCCGCCCAAGGAAACACCTGATGCCTCAGCTCCAGGTCCCATGGGGCCAGGGAAACCTGGTCTTCTCGCTGCCCGACCACTGGAAGGTGCAGCAGATCGCCCAGCCGGAACTCAAACCGGCCGGCGACGACTGGCGCGATCGCATCGCCATGGCGCTGCACCAGCCCGTGTCCGGTCTGCCCCTGGGGCGGTTGCTGGCCGCGCGGCGCGACGGGCGGGTGGCCATCGTCGTCGAGGACCTCACGCGGCACAGTCCGCTCAGCGAGATCCTGCAAGTCGTCCTGCGCGAGATCGACTACGCGCAGTTCCCCAAGAGCCAGGTCGAGATCGTATTCGCGGCTGGCATGCACCCGCCGATGACCGCTGCCCAGGTGCGCGAGAAGCTCGGGCCCTGTGCCGATGCCGGGATCGCCTGGCGATGCAACCCCTGGCACGATCCCAAGCAGTACGTGCGAGTGGGGCGGGCGGGACGAGTGGATTTGTGGATCGACCGCGGCGTGGCCGATGCGGACCTCCGCATCCTGATCTCGTCGGTCAGCCCGCACCTGCAGGCGGGCTTCGGCGGCGGATACAAGATGTTGCTGCCGGGCTGTTCGATGCTCAAGACGGTGCGCGGACTGCATCGCTTTGGCGTCTTCCGCAAGCCTCGCCAACTCGTGGGGCTGGGGCCCGACCGCAATGCCATGCGGGCGGCCATCGACGGCGCCGGGCAGCTCATTGACCAGCGCCATGGAACGACCTTCGCCCTGGAATACCTGCTCGACGCCAACGACCTGCCGACATTCATCGCCGCCGGGGCGCCCATGCCCACGCACACGATGCTCATCAAGCAATGTGCTGTGGCCTGCGGCGTGGTGCCCAACGGCCCGGCCGACGTGCTGATCACCAACGCCCACCCACGCGACGTGGACCTGTGGCAGTGCTTCAAGTGCATTCCCAATACCCGCTGGGCCGTGCGCCCCAACGGCGTGATCATCTGCCTGGCCCGCTGCCCCGAGGGACTGCGCGAGATGAAGACGATGCGCTGGCCGCTCTCGCCGGCGGGGACGCGAAAGTTCGTGCAGTGGCTTGGCCCATCGACGCTGTGCTCTCTGGTCGACCGGCTGGTCACGCACATCGCCGGCGATTCGTCCTGGTTCCTCCGCCTGGCGACGCAGACCATCGAGCGAAACCCGATCTTCATGGTCTCGCCGACGCTGGTCGAGCAGGGCGTGAAGTTCCCCGGTATCGCCCTGTTCGCCACGGTCGAAGAAGCCGCCGCCGCGGCCGACGCGCTGCTGGGCGGCGGTCCGCAGCGTGTGGCCGTCTACCCCTGGGGCGGCGCGAGCTACCCGGTGGCGCAAAGCTGACAGCAAACCCGAAACGACAACCCACAACGTGAAAACAAAATTGAAACGACAAACTCGAAATCCGAAACAAACAACAAATAGCAAATTACAAATAACAAACTACAAGAACTGTCTCGTTGTTGATTGTGTTTTGTTGTCAGTTGCTTTTTGTTTTGTGTTTCGGATTTCGAGTTTCTGATTTCGGATTTGTTTCTTCGCAAAGATATGGAACTACTTGCCTTCATCCTGACCTGCATCGTCGGCGTCTGCGCCGGTGAGTGGCTCGTGCGCAATCTGCTGGCCCTGCCGGTCTGGCGGCGAACCTTCCATCTCCAGCACGACTGGGACGCCCCGCAAACGCCGACGCCGCCGCTGTCGGTGGTGGTGGCCGCCAAGGACGAAGAAGCCAACATCGAAACATGCGTCCGCACGATGCTGGAGCAGGATTATCCGGACTTCGAGCTGATCGTCGTCAACGACCGCAGCAGCGACCGCACAAGCGAAATCGTCCGTCAGATCGCCGCAACAGACAAGCGTCTGACGCTTATCGACGTCGACCACCTGCCGGCTGGCTGGTGCGGCAAGAACCACGCGATGCACCAGGGCCTCACCCGCGCACGAGGCGAGTTGATCCTGATGACCGACGCCGACTGCCGCCAAGCCTCGCCTAAGACGCTGTCGCTATCGATGGCCTTTGCACAGTCGCGCAAAGCCGACCTGCTGAGCCTGCTGCCGGCGCTGGAACTCGAATCATTCTGGGAAAAGCTGCTCCAGCCTGTGTGCGTGGGCGTGCTGATGGTCTGGTTCCGCCCCGACAGGGTGAACAATCCCAGGAAACCGCAGGCCTATGCCAACGGTATGTTCATGCTGATCCGACGCGAGGCATATGACGCCATCGGCGGCCACGAGGCCATCAAGGGCAGCCTCATCGAAGACATGGACATGGCCCGGCGCATCAAGCGGTCGGGCATGACCCTGTGCATGGCCCCCAGCGAGGGGCTCTTCCACGTGCGGATGTACACGACCCTGGGGCAGATTCTCCGCGGCTGGAACCGTATATTCTTCGGCGCCTTCCGCAACCCGTGGCGCGTGCTGCTGGCGTTTGCCGTCTTGGCGTATAAGGGCCTGACGTGCTACATCGCGGCGGCGGTGGGGCTGGGTCTGCACGCGGCCGGGGCCGGTGAGGCGTGGAAGACGCTGGGCCTGCTCGGTCTGGCCGGATCAGTGATCGAGACCATCATGGTCTGCCGGTACTACACGTATACCAAGTCGAAGTGGTACCTGGGCCTGATCTATCCCTTCAGTTGCGCGTGGGTCTGCGTCATGTTGCTGCGGTCGCTGCTGATGTACCGGCGCAACGCCAAGCTCTCCTGGCGCGACACGACCTACGCCGCCAACTCCAGCCAGGGCGAGATGGAGCCGGCGGGTGATCTCACTACGTTGCCGCAAGCGGGACAGCGATAGACTTCTGCAGGCGCGTGCCTGGGCGTTGCAAGACCAAGGTTCGGCAATGGACAAGACGATCGTCTCATATCAGTGCCAGGTTTGCGGGCACATCTACGATCCCGCCGAGGGCGAGGCATCTCAAGGCATACCGCCGGGGACGGCGTTCGAGGATCTGCCCGAGGATTGGCTCTGCCCCGTCTGCGGCTCCCCCAAGAGCATGTATGCTCCGATGTGAGCGTCAGTCCTGCCTGGCCAGCCGCCGCAGCCAGCGGTAGTGCGAGGCGATGCCTGCCAGGAATGAGCGATGCTCCTTGTACGCCAGGCCGAAGTCTCGGCAGGTCTGCTGCACCACCGCCGACATGGCCGGATAATTCACGTGGCAGATCAGCGGGAACAGATGGTGTTCCTTGTGGAAGTTCAACCCGCCCAGCAGCCACGTCAGCACGCGATTGCCTCGAGCGAAGTCTACCGTCACGCTGGCCTGGTGAACGGCCCAGGGGCGATCCATCCGCCCCGGCTCGGCCGGTAGAGGAAACTCCGCATCGTCCACCAGGTGAGGAAGCACGAACACCAACACCATCACCAGGCCGGTGACCCACACCGTCACCAGATAGTAAAACAGAACCACCCACACGCTATGAAAGAGCATCGGCACGACAAACGCCAGGCAGGCAAACGCCGCTTTGCCCACGATGAAGTTGACCAGTTCCCACCGCAGCGGCCGACCCACACGGTGAGGACCAAAGCGGCCGAAGATGAGGTATCGAAAATCGTCGATCAGTTGCAGCTTCACCGTCTCCAGTCCATAGAAAGCCCACATATAGATGTGCTGCCAGCGGTGGAACCATCGGCGCTTCTGGTGCGGCGAGAATCGCCCCAGAGGCTGCACGTCGATGTCATTGTCGTACCCGGTCACGTTGACGTACATGTGGTGAATGACAGAGTGCTTCCAGCGCCAGGTGTAACTGCTGCCGCCGATGAGCCCCATCATCCCAGCCGCGATGCGGTTGACCCAGCGATGCTCCGAATAAGCCATGTGCCCGCCGTCATGCTGGATGTTGAAGCCGATCAGGGCAATCGACAGGCCCAGCACCACCGCCAGTGCCAGCCCCGCCGCCGGCGTCCGGGCGACGAATACGAGCATCCACCACGACGCGCCAAATGCCGCCAGGATGATCGCTGACTTGAGGTACATCTGCCAGCAGTCGCGCCGTCGCCGGCCGCTGGCGCGAAAGAACTCATCCACCCGCCGGCGCAATTCCGTCTGGAACGCGGTGTCCGAGGCAAATTCCAGCCGTCGGATTCCGGCAGAAAGGGCCGCCGGAGCCGAGCCGGCCTGAGGTTTCTCATCCTGCGCCATAACCTGGTCAAGTTTCCGCTGCCTGAGCTCGCCAGGGCCTCAGCGGCAGGTAATTATAGAGAAGTGATCACGAAAGCCTGCAATTTGAACATCCAATGTTCAAGTTGCAAGGTGGCCACTTTGGAGTGCGGCAGCCTTAGCTGCCGCTTTGGTAGTTTTTCGGCTGAAGCGCGGCCTGATCACTCCGAACAACTTCGAAAGCGGCAGCTAAGGCTGCCGCACTCCATGGGGCTCATGCGAAGAACTCGTCGCACACCTCGCGGGCGAGTTTCACCCACTTGACGGGGCGGGTCCGGTCGCCGCTGAAGGTGTGGATGTCCTTCATCACGATCTCGAAGTTGCACTTGCGGGCGGCCTGGCAGGTGGCCCGCACATCGGCCTTGAGCGCTTCTTCGTCGAACTTGGGCGTGCTGATGCTCGCCGGGTTGGGCTTGCGGCAGAAGATGACCTTGCGGCCGCAGCCTTCGGCCATCACGTCCTGGTCGGCCCAGGGCGAGACGCTGATGGCCCGCAGGTTGGGGATGTTCTTGAGAATGTGCCAGCGGTTGTTGACCGGTTCGCAGCAGCCGTAGTACGTCAGGCCAAAGCGCTTCATCAGGTCGAGCTGGTAGGGATAGATGAACTCGTCGAACATCGCCGGCGAGACGCCGACGGTCTCCTGCGATTCGCTGAGGACCCACTGGTCCTTCAGCCGCACCGGCCCGCCTTCTGTGTAACCGGGCGAGGGCAATTCGTGCGTGTAACCCAGCGACCCTGAGCCGATGTAATGGTCGCGATTGTTCAGCGCGAGCAGGCCTTCCTTCTCGACAAACAGCGCGTGGTTGACGTGGTCGTCGCGCAGAAACGCCATCAGGCGGTGGAGGCCCTTGGGGTTGTCGTACATCGCCATCATCAGCCCCTCGAGGCCGATGAGGTTGATCGCCGTGCCGGTCATGCCCATCGTCCACCAGAACCAGCCACCGACCTGCACGTCGAAGATGCCGTCAAAGACTTCTTCCAGGCGGGCTTTCTCTTCCAGCGTGCCCTCGCGATGGACGCTGAAGGTGCGCGGCTTGAGCTTGTCGAAATCCTTATCCAGGTCCTGGATGGGCGGGTCCCACTTGACGCTGCCGCGGGCGCCGTCGGCCGTCGGGGCCGAGTGCGTGACCGGCTGGACGCCGTAGTCGGTGCTGCCCACGCCCCACATGGCGTAGACCGTCGGCTCGACGACGTGGTCGTCCTGCACTTCCTCGAACATATACAGCTTGGAACGCATCCCATATTCCTGGCCGCGAGCCCAGTTGTCTTTGCAGATGCAGCGCTCGCCGATGCCCACCAGCGGACCGATCTCGCCCTGCTCGATGAGGATCATTGGCCGCCCCGGCTCGAGCCGGCGGTGGCGGAACCACTCGTTGCGCCGCTCGACGTTGACCGGGTCGTGAGAGACCTCGAGCACACGCTTGGCCAGATCTCGCAGGATTTTCACGTCGCTGTCGGGAATAAACATTCTTGTCTCCAAGAGAAGATTCCGGGATCGCTAAAGCGACCCGGCCGGGTCACTTCAGTGACCCCGGAATCTCTCATCGCTCACCACTCACCACTCACCACTCACAACTATTTCTTATCCCAGGCGTGCAGGGCCGCGTTCTTCGAGCACCACATGTGCTTGGGCTTGGAGGCGAAGTCCAGCTTGATCAGGACCGTCTCGGTCGAGAGCTTGTCCGGGCATTCCTTGGGCAGGCCCGTCAGCACGATGCGTTCCTGCTTCATGTCCTGCGTAAAGGAGATCTTCTTGCCGTCCATGAACGAGGCGGCCAGCAGCTTGGTCTTGAAGCCCGCCAGCGGCAGCTCGGCGCCGGGCCAGTGCTTCACCCAGGCGTAGATCGTCTTGCCCTTCTGCGTGTGGGCGCAGCAGGCGCTGGTCCAGCCGATGTTCGGACGGTCGAAGTTGCCGTAGAACGCCTCTTTGTTCTTGGCGATCCACTTGCCCACCGTCTGCAGCGGCTCGAAGGCTTCCTTGGGCACCGAGCCGTCGGGCGCCGGGCCGATGTTCAGCAGCAGGTTGCCCTGCCCGCTGCAGCAGGTGTGCAGCATCTGCAGGATGTCGCGCGAGCGGTGCGTGTCATGGGCGGCGCTGCGCATGTAGCCCCACGAAACGTGGTTGAAGGTCATGCAGGCTTCCCAGCCGCGGCCGGCTTCGGCGGCGCGCACGGAGCCTTCGGGCGTCGAGAAGTCTTCGGGGATCTGCGAGCGGTCGTTGATCAGGATGTGCGGCTGAAGCTCGCGCACCATCGTGTTGATCTTGACGGATTCCCACTTCTCGGGGCTCTGCAGCGGGCACGACACGTCATACCACAGGATGTCGATCTTGCCGTAGTTGGTCATCAGCTCACGCACGAGGCCCTGCGTGTAGTCGATGAAGCGGCGGCGGGCCTTTTCGTCGTGGGCGCACGTGGCGCCGTCGGGATGATGCCAATCCATCAGCGAGTAGTAGAAGCCGATCTTGAGGCCGTACTCGCGGCAGGCGTCGACATACTCCTTCACCAGGTCGCGCTTGGGCCCGCGCTTGACGGCATTGAAGTCCGTCAGCTTGGTGTCCCACAGGCAGAAGCCTTCGTGGTGCTTGGTCGTCAGCACCATGTACTTCATGCCCGATTCCTTGGCGAGTTTCGCCCACTCGCGCGGGGCGCGGGGCTTGGGCTTGAACGTGTCAGCCAGCTTCTCGTATTCTTCCTTGGGAATATTTTCGATGGCCCAGACCCACTCGTTGCGTTCGAGCTGGGCGTACAGGCCCCAGTGTACGAACATGCCGTAACGGGCCTCGGTCCACCACTTCATGCGCTTGGGCCGGCTGGCGGCGACGGAATCCAGGTACTTCTTCTTGGACAATGCCATTTCGGAAAGCTCCTAATGATAAGTTCGTGGCACAGGCTTTTGAGCCTGTGTCTCCCGGCGCAAGGGCCGGGCGTGATTCGAGGATTGTAGAATTCGGCGGCCGCAAGTCAAAAGCAATCGCCTAGGAAAAAAGGGGAGGAAAACCGACGACGAGGACGAGGACGACGACGAGGACGATAGAAGCGTCCCGCCCCGATGTTGCGGCGGAGCTTGCTCCGCGCGTTTGGGCATCGGGGAAACAACCGCGCGGAGCAAGCTCCGCCGCTAACATCGAAGTGGGACGCTTCTATCGTGCTCGTCGTCGGTTTCTTCTTTTCCCGAGGCGCGAAGGATCACTGCTCGGCGCGCAGCGGACGCGACATCAACGCGGCGATGGCTTCATCGGGCGTGCCTTTGCCCTCGAGCACGTGATGCACTGCCGTGGTGATGGGCATCTCGACTTTGAGCCGCCCGGCCAGTTCGATGACGCTGGTCGTGGTGGCCACGCCTTCGACGACTGATTCGCTGGCGGCCAGAACATCTTTGACGCTCTTGCCGCGGCCGACGGCTTCGCCGAAGGAGCGGTTGCGCCCGATGGGGGAGAAGCAGGTGGTGACCAGGTCGCCCATGCCGGCCAGACCGGCGAAGGTCTCCTCGCGACCGCCCATGGCGGCGCCGAGGCGGGCCATCTCGACGAGCCCGCGCGTCAGCAGGGCGGCCTTGGTGTTGACGCCGGCGCCCAGGCCGTCCAGCATGCCCGCGGCGATAGCGATGACGTTCTTGACCGCCCCGGCCAGTTCCACGCCCACCAGATCGGCGTTGGTGTACACGCGGAAATACGGGCGGTTGACGATCTGCTGCACGCGCCGCGCCAGCGATTCATCGTCAGCCGCCACCGTCACTACCGCCAGGCGATGATCGGCGACTTCCGGGGCGATGCTTGGGCCTGACAGCGCCGCTAAGGGTCGCGATCCATCGCGGCCGCCGTCGAGCACGTCGCTGAGGATCTGCGTGGGCAGCAGCAGCGTATGATTCTCGATTCCCTTGGTGACCGAGCAGACCGGCAGGCCCTCGGGGCAGTGACATTTGAGGCGGTCCCACACGCCCCGCATGAACTGCGTGGGCACTGCGGAGATTGCCAGCGTGGCCCCGGCCAGGGCGCGGGTGTCGTCGCCGGTGACCTCCACGCAGTCAGGCAGCGGATGGCCGGGCAGGAACCGCGTGTTGTCGCGCTGACGGGCGAGGCACTCGGCCGCATCGGGAAACGCCGACCACAGCCGCACGCTGACGCCGTTCTCGGCCAGCATGAGCGCACAGACGGTGCCCATGGCCCCGTCGCCGATGATTGAAACCTGTTCACGCATGGGCCCAACGGTACCCGCAGAGGCGAAAAAAGTCCAGATGCCGTTCGCGGGGAGGATGGGTGGATGAATGGATGAATGAATGAACAACCATCCAACCATCCATTCATCCGTTTACTTTCCTCCGTTGCCTTGATAGGTATTGCCGATAGAATGCTCTGTCGCTGCGAATAAGGAGATTGGCGTGGAAGAGCAGTTTCACATAGAGCACCTGCCCAATGGCGTGACGCTTCTGGGCCAGTCGATGAAGGACGTTTCATCGGCGGCTGTCACCTTCGCCGTTCCTGCCGGGGCGGCGTACGATCCGGCGCCGTCGGCCGGGGCGGCAGCCGTCATCAGCGAGTGGGTCATGCGAGGCGCCGGCGACCGCGACACGCGGGCGCTCAACGATGCCCTGGACAACCTTGGCTGCCAGCACGACGCCTCGGTCGTCGGCGAGTTCGTGCAGCTCTCGTCCGCTCAGCTCGGCCGCAACTTCGCACAGGCGATGGAGATCTTCGCCGACATCCTCCTGCGTCCGCGGCTTGAGGCGGCGACGTTCACCCCGTCGCGCAGCCTGGTGCTGCAGGACCTTCAGTCGCTCGACGACGAACCGGCGCGCAAAGCCGTCATGATGCTGCGCGAGAAGTTCTATCCCGCCCCGCTGGGGCGCAGCATCTACGGGACGGTCGAGTCGCTGGAGTCGCTCGATGCCGCTGGGCTTGAAGCCTACGCCCGCGGCGCGCTGGGCCCGCGAGGCACGATTGTCGCCGTGGCGGGCAACATTGACTGGGCGGCGTTCGTCGACCAGGCTGGGCGGCTGTTGGGCGACTGGCAGGCCCCCGGACCGCCCGCGCCGACCGTGACCGCGCCCGCCGCCGGCGTGACGCACATCCAGCGCGACAGCGCCCAGATGCACATCACGCTGGGGCACAAGGCCTGCCCCGCCTCCGACAAACGATTCTACGCCGCCCACCTGGCCGAGACGGTGCTCTCGGGTGGGATGAGCAGCCGCCTGTTCACGCACGTCCGGGAGGAGCGCGGGCTGGCGTACCACGTTTCGACGCACTACCACAGCCTCAAGGGCCACGCCGGCATGTTCACCTACGCCGGCACCGTGCCCGAGAAGGGGCAGGAAACGCTCGACGTGACCGTGCGCGAGCTCAAGCGCATGGTTGAGGGCGTCACCGACGATGAGATGCACCGCGCCAAAACGCAGTACAAGAGCGCCACGGTGATGGCCGGCGAGTCCACCTCGGCCCGCGCCTTCGCCCTGGCGGGCGACTGGTACCACCTCGGCCGCCTGCGAAGCCTCGATGAGATCATTGCGGCCATTGACGCGGTGACCGCCGACGACGTGTTAAGCTACGTGCGGGAGTTCCCGGCGGAAGATTTCACCGTCATGACGATCGGACCCAAACCGCTGGACACCAGCGCCCTGTAGGAAGACGCCATGGAGTTCAAACAGACGCAACTGAGCAACGGCCTGCAGGTGGTCGGCGAGATCAATCCGTCGGCGGCCTCGCTGGCGGCGGGATTTTTCGTTCGCACGGGCAGCCGCGACGAGACGGCGGAAATCTCCGGCGTGAGCCATTTTCTCGAACACATGGTGTTCAAGGGCACGGACAAGCGAAGCCCCTTCGACGTCAACCGCGACTTCGACACCATGGGCGCCCGGTACAACGCCTTCACCAGCGAGGAATCGACGGTTTTCTACGGCGCCGTCGTGCCGGAGTTCCAGTCGCCGCTGATCGACCTGCTGGGCGACATCCTGCGCCCGTCGCTGCGCGGCGAAGACTTCGACATGGAGAAGAACGTCATCCTCGACGAGATCGCCCGCTACGAAGATCAGCCGCAGTTCAAGGTCTACGAAAAGCTCATGGGCCAGTTCTTCCGCGGACACCCGCTGGGCAATAACGTCCTGGGCAGCCCCGAGTCGATCCGCGCCCTGAAGCGCGACGACATGCAGGCGTATTTCGACCGGCGGTACTCGGCCGGCAACGTCGTGGTGGCGGCCACGGGCAATGTCGATTTCGACGCCCTGGTGGCGGATGTTGAAAAGGCCTGCGGGCGCTGGAAGCACTTCGACGTGACGCGCGACACGCCGCCGGTGCGGGGCAATACCGATCAGACCGTCATCGCCGACACCAAGATGGTGCATGAGAACATCGCCCTGATGTCCGTGGCGCCGTCGTCGCAAGACGACGACCGGTACGCCGCACAGCTCCTGGCGGCCATCATCGGCGACTCGACCGGCAGCCGCCTGTACTACGCGTTGATCGATCAGGCCATCGCCGACCAGGCCAGCATGTCATTCGACGGTATGGACCAGGCCGGCGCGTTCATCACGTTCGTGTCGGCGCGGCCGGACCGCGCCGCCGAGGCGCTGGCCATCACGCGCGGCGTGCTGGCCGACTTCTGCCAGAGCGGGCCCAGCGAGGCCGAACTCGAAGCGGCCAAGAACAAGATCGCCTCCGGTTCGACGCTTAAAGGCGAGGTCCCGATGGGGCGGCTGACGTCGGTCGGGCTGGGGTGGGTTTATCGCCACGAATACGTGCCGCTGCCCGAGCAGATCGAGCGCCTCTTCCAGGTCTCCACGCAGGAAGTCGTCGAGCTGGCCCGCCTGTACGACCTCTCCGCCGCCAGCGTGCTGGCGCTGGGGCCGCGGGAGTCGCTATGATCGAGTCTTTTGCCGGAATGAAGGTGACTGTCGCGGGGCTGGGGCGATTCGGCGGGGGCGTGGGGGCGGTGCGCTGGTTGGCGCGGCAAGGGGCGGCTGTCACCGTGTCGGACCAGGCCAAGGCCGAAGACCTGGCCGGCTCGATCGCGCAGCTTGCGGACCTCGACGTGACGCTGCACCTGGGCGCCCACGTGCCTGCCGATTTCCTCCAGACCGACCTGCTGGTGGTGAACCCGGCGATCCCGCTGGAGATGCCGCTGCTGGCCTCGGCCACGCGCGCGGGCGTGCCGCAGACGACGGAGATCAACCTCTTCCTGGAGCGCTGCCGCGCGCCGATCGTCGGCATCACCGGCAGCGTCGGCAAGAGCACCACCACTGCGATGATCGCCCAGATCCTCGCTCGCAAGTTCACCACGCACATGGGCGGCAACATCGGCAAGAGCCTGCTCGAAACCCTGCCGGACATTGAACCCGACCACGTCGTCGTGCTTGAACTGTCGAGCTTTCAACTCGAACGGGCCGTGCAGCTTGGCATCAGCCCGCACGTGGCCGTCATCACCAACCTGCGACCCAACCACCTCGACCGACATGGCACGATCGACGCCTACGCGGCCGCCAAGAAAATCATCTTCCGCTTCCAGACCCGCGATGACGTGCTGGTGGTTAACGCCGCCGATCCGGTCGTCTCGACCTGGCGCGGGCCGGGCAGGACCGTGCAGTTCGACCCGGACGCCGAGCCGTTTGAACTGGCCGTGCCCGGCAAGCACAACCAGGCCGACGCCCAGGCGGCGTTTGCGGCCGCGGCGCAGATGGGCGTGGACCGCTCGACTGCCGCCGGGGCGCTGGTGGCCTTCACCGGTCTGCCGCACCGCCTGCAGTTCGTGGCGCAGAAGTCCGGCGTGCGATACTACAACGATTCCAAGTGTACCACGCCCGAGGGCGCCATGGTGGCGCTGGATGCCTTCCCGCCGCGCAAGGCCGTCATCATCGTCGGCGGATACGACAAGCACGTCGACTTCAGAACCCTCGGCGAGACCCTGGCGGCCCGGGCCAAGTACGTCATCGTTATGGGCCAGACCGCCAGCGCTATCCTCACCGAGGTCGTCGCCGCCAAGGAGATCGACCAGATCCTCCCACAGGTGAGCATGGCCGAAAATCTCGAAGTGGCCGTCGCCATCGCCCGCGGCGCCGCCGAAGAAGGGGACGTGGTCCTCCTGAGCCCCGCCTGCGCCAGCTACGATCAGTTCAACAACTACGAGCAGCGAGGCGACCTGTTCACCAAACTGGTGCTGGAAGAATAGAACCCTCGGTGCGCCCACGTTAGCGGTCGAACTTGTTCGACGTGGTTGTTTCCCCGATCTCAGAACGCGCGGTGCAAGTCGAAGATCCGCCGTGGCAAGCTCCGCCGCTAACTACACCTTCAATTCGCTCTTTTTGCCCAACTGGTCTTTGTACTTGCTGCGGAGGGGATCCACTTCGGTTGCGATGAACTCGTCGACTTGCTCGGGCGCTCGGCCGATGAAATCTTTGGGGTTCATGACGGTGTCGATGTCGATGTTGGCAAAGGCCGCATCGGCCTTGAGGCGGGCGATCAGGTCGTTGGGTTTGCCGTCTGTCTTGACCACCGCGGCGGCGGCCTGGCTGTGGGTGCGGATGCGTTCGTGCAGGTCCTGGCGGTTGCCTCCGGCGGCGACGGCGGCCATCAGGATGTTTTCGGTCGCCATGAAGGGCAGTTCGGCCTGGATATGCGAAGCGATGACGGCGGGATACACCACCAGCCCGCGCGAGACGTTGAGCACGATCCCCAGCGCCGCGTCGGCTGACAGGAATGCCTCGCTCATGGCCAGACGTTTGTTGGCCGAATCGTCGAGCGTGCGTTCGAACCACTGCTCGGCGGCAGTATGCAGCGGGCTGGCCGAGACGTCCATCAGGAAGCGGGCCAGGGCGGTGGCTCGCTCGCAGCGCATGGGGTTTCGCTTGTAGGCCATCGCGCTGGAGCCGACCTGCGAGGTCTCGAAAGGCTCTTCGATTTCCTTGAGGCCGGCCAGCAGGCGCACGTCGTTGCACATCTTGTGGACGCTGGCGCCGATGCCGGCCAGCGCCTGGGCGATCTGGGCGTCGATCTTGCGGCTGTAGGTCTGCCCGGTGATGAGCATGGTTTTCGTGAAGCCCATCTTCTCGGCGACCATCTGGTCGAGCCGGCGGACTTTCTCGTGGGCGTTGCCGAACAGGGCCATGAAGCTGGCCTGCGTGCCGGTAGTGCCCTTAGCGCCGCGGAATTCGAGCCCGTCGCGGCGGTACTCCAGGTCGCGCAGGTCGCGAATAAAATCGGCACACCACATGGCGGCGCGCTTGCCGACGGTGGTCATCTGGGCCGGCTGAAAGTGCGTGAAGCCCAGGCACGGCAGGTCGCGGTGCTTAGCCGCGAATGCGCCCAGGGCGTCGATCACGTTTGCGAGCTGGCCGATCAGCAGTCCCAGCGCCGACCGCATGACGATCAGGTCGGTGTTGCAGTTGACGTACTGGCTGGTGGCGCCGAGGTGGATGATGCCCGCCGCGGCGGGGGCCGCCTCGCCGTAGGCGTGGATGTGCGCCATCACGTCGTGGCGGAGTTTCTCTTCGTGGCGGGCGGCCTTTTCGAAGTCGATGTCATCCAGGTGCGCCGCCATCTGGGCGAGTTGGTCGTCGGTGATATCGAGCCCGAGTTCCTTTTGGCATTGGGCCAGCGCCAGCCACAGCCGCCGCCAGGTCGAGAACTGCATCTGGCGACCGAAGAGGGTGCGCATTTCCAGACTGGCATACCGCGATTCGAGGGGGCTGGTATAGGTTTTGTATTTGTCGTCCATGGCTGGATGATAAAGGCAAATGCCCGCCGCGAAAAGGCTAAAGCAAGCCCTGGGTCAATGAAGTGACCAGGCCGTTACACGACCGCGATGTCCCGGTCCAGCGTCATCTCGACGATGGTGTCCGGCGCGGCGGGGGCGTTGAGCGTGATGCTCAAAGTCTCCGGCGTCTGCGCGATCTGCACCTGCCCACCCGTTCGCACGTTGCTGCTTAGCACGCGCGC
Organism: Planctomycetaceae bacterium; assembly: GCA_039680605.1. Lineage (NCBI taxonomy): Bacteria > Pseudomonadati > Planctomycetota > Planctomycetia > Planctomycetales > Planctomycetaceae > Planctomycetaceae bacterium. The sequence continues at coordinate 43,251 of JBDKTA010000059.1, forward strand.
CTCGATGGGCGGCAGTTCGAGTGTGCCTTGCGACCGCTGCAGAATGTGCAGGAAGATCTTGTTGCCGCGGTGCGTGCAGGCGCCCCATTCGCCGGGGCGCAGCGGCCCGCCGCGCGTGGCGTAGATTGTCTCGCCGTGCAGCGCCAGCCACTGACCGATCTCCTTGAGCAAGTCCCCTTGTCGCGGCTCGATGCGGCCGTCGGGCATCGGGCCGGTGTTGAGCAGCAGGTTGCCGTCGCCGCCGGCGCAGTGGGCCAGGGCGCTGATGCACTCGTGAAACGTCATCATCTTTGTGCCCGGCGTGAACGACCAGCCGCCGTCGCACAGGCACAGGCACGACTCCCACGCGCGGTCCGTGCGGTACGCCCCCAGGTGCCCCTCGGGCGTCTCGAAGTCGCCGGTGTATTCGCTCACGCGGCCGTGCAGGACCGACGCGTGCAGACGGTCGTTGATGATGATGCCCGGATGCAGCCTGCGCGCCATCCGCAGCACCAGGTCCGGGTCCCACAGGTGGTGCGGGCCGCCGATGTGGTCGAACCACAGCACGTCCACGCGGCCGTAGTTGCACAGCAACTCCAGGAGCTGCGCGTGATAGAACGCCAGGTAGCGGTGGTGGTTTTCGGTGAGGTAGTCTTCATGGAACCAGTCGCGGGCGGAGTAGTAGAGTCCCAGCTTCATGCCTGCTTCGTGGCACGCGTCGGCCAACTCGCGTACCAGGTCGCGCTGGCAGGGGCAATCGGGCGCGGTCACGCGGTGGGTGGTGTAGCGCGTGTCGAAGAGACAGAATCCGTCGTGATGCTTGGTCGTCAGTACCATATATTTCATGCCGGCGGCGCGAGCGGTGGCCACCCACTGCCGGGCATCGTAGAGCGTGGGGTTGAACTGCGTGTAGAACTTGTCGTAGACCTCGGCCGGGATGGGGTTCTTGGCCCATGCCTGCCAATCGCCGATGCGATGGCCGCCCTGTCGCGACCAACTGATATCCGATCCGCCGATGGCGGCCGGGCCCCAATGAATGAACATGCCGAACCTTGCTTCGCGCCACCATTGCATCTGGTCAGGCGTAGCACGGAGGAACTGGCTGGCACCGGTGCGGTCGGGCATGGCGGTATCCTTTCTTGCAGGTAGTCGGTAAGCGGTAAGTAGTACTCGCTAATCGATGGTGCGCCAAGGTTAGAGGTTAAAGGTGAGAGGTGAGAGCGTGCCAACAATATCCTCTACCCTCTACCCTCTACCCTCTACCCTCTACCCTCTAACCTCACCATTGGAACCTTTTGCCCGCTGACGCTATGATTGTCTGGCCATGACATCCGAACCCACAAAGCATTCGACTCGAATCCTGATCTTCACCGGCGACGGCAAGGGCAAGACTACCGCCGCGCTGGGCATGGTGCTGCGCTGCTGCGGGCATGGCCTGTCGGCGTGCGTGGTGCAGTTCGTCAAGGCCGACGCGGTGGTGGGGGAGGTGGCGGCGCTGCATCGCATCGAATGTGCTCAGATCATCCAGACGGGGCTGGGCTTCCTGCCACCCAAGGACAGTCCCAAGTTTGCCGAGCACGGGGCGGCTGCCCGTGCGGGGCTGGCCCGGGCGGCGAAAATTATCGCCTCAGGGCAATTCCACATGGTGGTGCTGGACGAGGTGTGCTTTGCCGTGCAGGCGGGCCTGATCGAGGAAGCCGACGTGATCGACGCCGTGAGATCGGCGCCGCCGGAGACGTGCATCGTCCTGACCGGCCGCGGCGCTACCGGCAGTTTGATCGCCTTGGCCGACACGGTCACGGAAATGCGCTGCATCAAGCACGGCATGAGCGAAGGCTGGCCGGCACAGAAGGGCGTGGAGAAGTGATTGAGGATTTTCGATCTCGGATTGCGGATCAGGATCAGCAATGTAATCCGAAATCCCAAATCCACAATCCGCAATCCTGAAAATAAAGACACCGATCTTGATCAGACCGGTGTCTTTAGTGGTAAAGCCTTGTTTTACCGCAAATCCGGCGGGTTTAGACCATGTCTTTGAGGGTCTTCAGCGGGCGGACCTTGATCACGTTGCGGGCCGGCTTGGCCTTGATCATGATCTTTTCTTTGGTGAAGGGGTTGATGCCTTCGCGAGCCTTGGTGGCCGGCTTGCGGATGACGGTGACCTTCATCAGTCCGGCGATGTTCAGCAGGCCCGCGCCCTTGAGTTCCTTCTTCAGCAGACCGGCCATCGCGTCGAAGACAGCGGCCACTTTCTTCTTCGGCAGTTCGGTCTCGTCGGCGATTGTCGCCAGGAACTGTCCCTTGGTCATCGGTTTCTTTGTAGCCATGTAACGATTCCTTTCATTACTAACGTTGGATAGGTTCCGGCCCCATGCCGGTCAACGACCGCATAATTACACCACCGTGCGGCGTTATTCAAAGGAAAAATGCGGAAATTTTCGAGGTTTCGGGAACGGTCGGAGAAGGGGAGAGCGGGGTTATGCGGATCGGGAAAGGATAAAGAGGATTGGGAACGACGTGATGAATAGAATCGTGCAGCGGCGGGTGGGGTGTGCGGCGCAGTATGCTGCGCGTGCTTGGGGCGGCTGCCTTGCCTGCATCGTGTTTCTCAATCCTCTTAATCCCGAAAATCCCGCGTAATCCCGCTCTCCCCGTCGGCTGGGTCACGCGACCGCGTAGAAGCTCGCCGGCGACAGCTCGGCCCAGGCGCCGGATCGCTGCAGCGCGCCCCGCGCGTCGAGGCACAGGTCGCACTTGCTGACGTACCCGTCGTGGCGCGGTTTGAACCCGCACGCGCGCGCCGCGAGCTGGGCCAACGCCCACGGCCCGCCGCCGCAGAGCGTCGTGAAGACCGGGTGCGACTGCGCTGAAATCACCGGGTGAAAATCGGCCGCCGTCGCCGGAACGATCCCCGCGCATGTGCCGGTGAACAGCCGCCCGCTCGGGTCGATGTGAAAGTGCGACGTGCTGGTCAGCTCGCGCCGGCACGTGCAGGCGCGATACGCCTCGCCCGCCTGCGGCGTGAAACATTCGCGCAGAGCGCTGCACACGCGCCCGCCGACGGTCAGGCCGTAAAGTCCCGGCAGCGCCGCCGGCCGATCCGCCAGGCCCGTCAACGCGCAGAACTCCTCCAGCGTGTGCGTGCGATCGTGGCCGCCGATGGCCTCCAGCGCGTCGTAGACGTGCTGCACCCAGACGATCACGCCGCCGCGCCCGAACACTTCCGCCGCGATTTCCGCGCACATCTTCGTGCGGGCGAAGGGCACGAACTCGTTGTGATACATCGACGCGCTGACCAGCACGGCCGGCAGCCCGGCATCGGCCAGGCGTTTCATGGCCGCACGCGTCCTGGTCTCATCCACGCACCAGATGGCGTTGGTCTCCAGGTACGCCAGCGGCACGCCCATCCCGCTGGCCAGGGCGACCACATCGACCAGCAGGTCCATCCGCAAGGTGGCCTCGCCGCCGGCCAGATGCACCGAGTGCAGCCGCTCTTCCCGCTTCAACGCCGTGAAGATCTTTCGCGCCGTCTCCATCGTCATCCACTCATCCGGCGACTGCGGGCTGCAGCGATACAGGCAGTGCCTGCACGTGTTGGTGCAGCGATAACTGAGCATGACCCCGCCGGAGATCAGCGGGGGGATCGCAATGGTATCAGTGTCCATGCCGTGGAAGATAACCGAACAGGGGAAGAAAACAACGGAACAACCGAGGACGAGGACGAGGACGATGACGAGGACGATAATAATCCTCAGCGTCCTCTCGTTAGCGGCGGGCTTGCCCCGCGGGTAACACTCCGTAGACAACAACCAAGGCGAAAGATCATTCGTCTGTCTCGTCTGTCAAGTGGTTCATCGTCCTCGTCGTCGTCCTCGTCCTCGTCGTCGGTTTTATCTTTTTCCCATTCGTGTCATTCGTGACATCCGCCTCCGCCGGGGGCTTCGGCGGACAGGTTCGTGGACGTAACTCCCGGCCCAGCGGTTGACTCGCCAGGGGGGTAGATGCGACAATGATTCTTCACATGGAACTCACGGGCGAACAACTCGAACGCTACTCGCGGCAGATCGCACTCGACAGCGTCGGCGTGGCCGGGCAGCGCAAGCTTTCAGACGCAAAGGTCTTGCTCGTCGGCGTCGGCGGGCTGGGATCGCCGGCCGCTTTGTACCTGGCGGCCGCGGGGGTGGGGACGCTGGGGCTGATGGACGGCGAGGCTGTCGACGTGACCAACCTCCAGCGGCAGATCATCCACCAGACGCCGGACGTGGGCACGAGCAAGGTCGCCTCGGCTGCCGCCAAGATCGCCGCGCTGAACCCGCACGTGACCGTGCGGGCGTACGAACACCCGGCGCGGCTCAAGGACGTGCTGGAGGTATTCGGCGGGTACGACTTCATCATTGACGGCACGGACAACTTCGCCGCCAAGTTCCTGATCAACGACGCGTGCTTTTTTACCGGCAAGCCCTACAGCCACGCCGGCGTGCTGCGGTTCGCCGGGTTGACGATGACGATCATCCCCGGTCGCACCGCGTGCCTGCGCTGCGTGTACGGCGGCCCGCCGCCGGCGCAGGCGTGTCCATCCTGCTCGCACGCGGGGATTCTCGGCGTGGTGCCGGGCATCGTCGGGACGATCCAGGCCGCCGAGGCCCTCAAGTACATCCTGGGCCTGGAAGGCCTGCTGACCGACCGCATCCTCTCCTGCGACGTGCTGGGCATGCGCTTCAGCGACCTGGCCGTCGGCCGCAATGAAAGCTGTGCCCTGTGCGGGAAGAATCCGAGCATCAAGTCGATTGAAGACGCGGTGCGGGGTGACGGCACCGCGTGCGTACGTTAGCGGCGGGGCTTGCCCCGCGAAGCCCCGCCGCTAACGGGAGGACTACGCGGTTGCCTTCAGTGCCTGATCCAAATCCGCAATGAGGTCGGCGGCGTCTTCCATACCGGTTGAAATGCGCACGTAGCCTTCGTTGATCCCGCGACGGTCTTCGGTCCAGTGGGGGAGCACCAGCGTTTCCACGTCGCCCAACGAGACCCAGGGCTTGCAGAGCTTCAGGGCGGCGCTGAAGGCCTGATAGCGCGGCGAGCCGCCTTTGAGGATGAAGCCCACCATGCCGCCGAAGGCGTCCTTGAGATACTTCCTTGCGGTCGCATGGCCGGGGTCGCTGGCCAGGCCGACGTATCTTGTCTCGGTCACCTGCGGGTGCGTGGAGAGGAAGCGGGCGATCTTCATCGCCGTTTCGCTGCAGCGGGCGATGCGCATCGGCAGCGTCGCGATGCCGCGCAGTATCAGGAACGCGTTGAACGGGCTGATCACGCCGCCGTAGATGTTGCGGGCGCGGTAGATTTCTTTGTAGGTCTCTTCACTGCGGCTGGTCGCTACGCCGCCCATGGCGTCGCCGTGGCCGCAGAGGAATTTGGTGGCCGTGTGAATCACCACGTCGGCCCCCAGGTCCAGCGGGCGCAGCAGCACGGGTGTGAGGTAGGAGTTATCGACGATGGCCAGCGCCCCAGCCGCGTGCGCGGCGTCGATGAGAACCTTGGGGTCGAGCATATCCAGGCTGGCGTTGGTCAGCGGTTCGAAGTAGACCATGCGGGTGGGTTTTTGCAGGGCGCGATCGACGGCCGCCATGTCGCGCAGGTCGATCTGCTCGACTGTAATGCCGCGACGCTCGGCCTCGACGTTCATCCAGCGATCCGTCCAGGAATACACGCAGCGGTGCGTGACGATGCGGTCGCCGACCTTCAGCAGGCCCAGCAGCGTCTGCGTGACGGCCGCCATGCCACAGGCGGTGGCGACGCACCGCCCGCCGCCTTCGAGGGCAGCGACGGCGGCCTCGAGGGCCTCGATCGAGGGGTTCTGGTGCCGAGTGTACCCGTGCTTACCCGTGGAGGCCATGTGGATGGGCGTGGAGGAATAATCCGGATTCCGCCCGGCGTGAACCGCCTGCGTTTCCATCGCCCACTGTCGCATAAGCTCGTCGTTCATTGTATTTCGTCAGGGAAACAACCGCGTCGAGCAAGCTCGACCGCTAACATCTACAGACCAACGCTGTGCTGCTATTCCTGACTGCTCTCGAGCACGGCCATGAACGCCTTTTGCGGGATCTCGACGTTGCCGACCATCTTCATGCGTTTCTTGCCGGCCTTTTGCTTTTCGAGCAGTTTGCGTTTTCGCGTCACGTCGCCGCCGTAGCACTTGGCGGTGACGTTCTTACCGACGGACTTGATCGTCTCGCGGGCGATCACGCGGGCGCCGATCGCGGCCTGCAGCGGGATCTCGAACAGGTGCCGCGCGATCTCCTTGCGCAGGCGCTGGATGAGCCGGCGGCCGCGGGCCTCGGCCTTGTCGCGGTGTACGATGCACGAGAGGGCGTCGACCTTCTGGCTGTTGACCAGGATGTCGAGCTTGACGAGGTTGTCGGCCTTGAAGCCGATCACTTCGTAGTCCATCGTGCCGTAGCCGCGCGAGGCGCTTTTGAGCTTATCGTAGAAATCGTAAATGATCTCCGACAGCGGGAACTCGTAGCTGAGGATCACGCGGTCGGCCCGGAGGTACTCGGTCTTGAGGTATGTCGCCCGGCGTTCCTCGGCGAGTTTCATCACGTTGCCGATCGAGTCGGCGGGCATGATGAGGTTGACCTTGACGATCGGCTCGCGGATCTCCTCGACGTAGTTGGGGTCGGGCAGCTCGCCGGCCGAGTCGACCTCGATCACCTCGCCGTCCTTCTTGAGCACCTGGTAGGGCACGGTGGGGGCGGTCTGCACCACCTCGATATTGTGCTCGCGCTCGAGGCGCTCCTGCACGATCTCCATGTGCAGCAGGCCCAGGAACCCGCAGCGAAAGCCAAAACCCAGCGCCTCGGAGTTGATCGGCGCGAACGTCAGAGAGCCGTCGTTGAGCTGCAACTTCTCCAGCGCGTCGCGCAGTTCGGGGAACTGCGTGCTGGGCCCGGGGTAGAAGTCCGAGAACACCATCTGCTGCGGCGGGCGGTAACCCGGCAGGGCGTGCTCGGCAGGGCGGGCTGTCAGCGTGATCGTGTCGCCGACGTGGACGGACGAGACGGTGCGGATATTGGCCACCACAAAGCCGGTCTCGCCCGCGCCCAGTGACTGCACGGCCACGGCCTGGGGACGGAGCTTGCCCATTTCCGTGATCTGGTAGCTCTCGCCGGTGCCCATCATGGTGATCTTGTCGCCGATCTTGAGTTGGCCATCGAAGATCCGCACGTAGACCACGACGCCGCGGTATTCGTTGAAGGTGCTGTCGAAGATCAGGGCCTTGGTCGGGCCGTCTGGGTCGCCATTGGGCGGCGGGAGCTGCTCGACGATCGCCTGGAGCATCTCCTCGATGCCCGCCCCGGTCTTGGCCGAGGTGAAGATGCAGTCCTCAGCCGGCTGGGCCAGCAGGTGCTCGATCTCCATGGCCGTGTCTTCCGGCCGCGCGGCGGGCAGGTCGATCTTGTTCACCACCGGGACGAGCTTAAGGTTGGTCCGCTGGGCCAGCATCGTGTTGGCCACGGTCTGGGCCTCGACTCCCTGTCCGGCGTCGACCACCAGCAGCGCGCCCTCGCAGGCCGTCAGCGAACGGCTGACTTCGTAATGGAAGTCCACATGCCCGGGCGTGTCGATCATGTTGAGCATGTACTTCTGGCCATTGTATTCGTAGTCGATCGTGACGGCCGAAGCCTTGATCGTGATGCCGCGCTCGCGTTCGAGGTCCATGTCATCAAGAATCTGCTCGTGGAACTCGCGCTGCGTGATGGCTCCGGCGCGCAGCAGCATCCGGTCGGCGAGCGAGCTCTTGCCGTGGTCAATGTGGGCAATGATGCTGAAGTTGCGAATGTACTGCTGATCCATTTCGTCAATTCTACCTTAACAACAGGGATCAGTAACCAGTAATCGGTAATCAGTCGGGTGGCATGGCGACAGGCTCTGTTTCATGCCGGTTGCCATGAACGAACAACTGACCCCAGGTTGCCTCTTACCGATTACATTTCACTGATTACTGTCTTACTGATTACTGTTTCACCGGCGTTATTCCGAAGGCGTACCATCCGCCGCCGAGACGCAGGGCGATGCGGCCGCCTTCGTCGGTGGCGCCCAGCACGCCCTCGACGCCGGGCACGAAGGCGCCGTCCTTATAAACCACCTTGCTGCTCTCGGTGATCTGGAAGTCCTCGTTCAGCTTGGGCACGCTGAATGTCCCGTGCGTGCCGGCGGGAATCTCGATGTTATGGTAGCGGCTGGTGCCCCACTTGAACCACTCGCTGCCGATGCGGCCATGCACGGTCTGCATCGTGGCGCGGACATTGTCGAGGCCCTCGGGCATCAGCGGCTCGATCCGCACGTCGGTAAACGCGCGTGGATGGTACGTCGGCCCATAATACGACGGGGCCTTGATCCCGGCCAGGTCGTTGTAGAAGAACTGGTCGATCGTCGCCCACATGATCATGCTCTCGACGTTGCCGCACTGGGCGCTGAGGCTCCAGCTTTCCCAGATCGTCGTGGCGCCGTTGGCCACCATGTACCCCCAGCCGGGGTACGTCTTGTCGTTGAGGACCTTGTAGAGCAGTTCGCCCTGTCCGGCGGCAGTCAGCGTGTCGATCAGGCACGTCGTGCCGGTGTTGCCGGCGTGGAGGTGCCCGCCGTGCCTGGCGATGTTGGCTACGATGGCGTCGATCACGCTCTGCCGCGCCCCTTGAGGCACGATATCCAGCACCAGCGCGAATGCGTTGGCGGTCTGAACGCCGCCGCAGTAGCTGCCCGCTGCGCGGTCGAACCACTTGGCGTTAATCGCCTCGGCGACCGCGGCCGCGAGCATGCCGTAGCGATCGCAATCGGCGGCGTTGCCGAGTTCCTCCGCCGCCTGGGCGACGACCAGTGCGGCGCGATAGTAGTAGCCGGTCCAGACCATCTCGCGCGGCGTTTCGGATGAGATGAACTCTTCCTTGCCGGGGGCGTCTCCGGGCAGCATGTGGTCGCCGAACTGGCCCTTGGTGACGATATGGTCCTGGGCGACCGAGGTGAGATAGTCCACGCAGCGCTTCATCGCGTCGTAATGGTCGGCCAGGATCCGCTCGTCGCTGTAGTATTGGTGCAGGTACCACACCAGCAGCGGGTAGTTGCCGCCCCAGGCCGGATCGGACGCATCGCCGCGGTAGTTGGGGCAGACGTTGGGCACGGCCCCGTCGGGCCGCTGGGCGTCGCGGATGTCCTCGAGCCATTTGGTCCAGAACTGCGGCATGCACTTGCGCGGGTACAGCGAGCCGGTGATCGTCGCCGGGTCGGTCCACGCCCAGTGCTCGCGATAGAGGCAGTCCAGCGGCAGGCCCAGCAGGTCGTTGGTCAGCGTCCGCACGACGTTGTTGTGAATCGTCGTCACCAGCGGATTGCTGCACGAGAATTCGCCGGTCATGTCGACCGCCGAATGCACCACGCGGCCGTCGACGTCGCGAATCGTCATCTCCTGCGGGCAGCCCTCGACCGAGACGTACTGCACGCCGTGATTGGTGAAGCGGGGCTCGTACTGCTCGCCGGCCGCGTCGCCTTTCATGATGTAGTAATCGGTAGCCGCATCCGGTCCGCCGGGCGACTGCGGAAGGCCGGTTGCGTCGTCCAGCCGCGCGCCGTAGCGAATGATGATTTTCGTTCCGGCGGGGCCCTTGACGCGGATGCGCACCCAGCCGCCGAACAACTCGCCCATGTCATAGACGTACACGCCCTCGCCGGCAATGGTGAACCGCGCCGGGCGCAGCGTACGCGTGACCTTGATGGGGGGCATTATCTGGCTGACAAGCTTTCCACCGGGGCCAGGCACGACCTGGGCCGCCGCCCAGGCGCTGTCATCGAATCCCGCCGCGTTCCAACCGCTCTGCTCGGCGCGGGCGTCGTAGATCTCGCCTTCCCAGAAATTGTTCCGTGTGATGGGCCCGGGCGAGACCTTCCACGAGCCGTCAGAGCTGACGTGTACCGTGCTGCCGTCGGCCAGCTCGATGTTGATCTGGAACATCAGCACCGGGCGGCTGTCGTCCCAGGCTCGCGTGAAGCCCGGCGTGCCGTATGTCTCGTCGCGGATGCAGGCCCGCGTTTCCCAGTCCGGCTCGCTGAACCAGCCGTTGCCCAGCATCACGCCGATGGCATTGGCGCCCGAAGAAAGAATGTCCGTCACATCGTGCGTGACGTAATACGCCCGCTTGTGATATTCGCTGGTAGCCGGATCGAGCACGTTGTCGCCGACGCGCCGGCCGTTGATGTACAGTTCGCTCCAGCCCAGGCCCGACATGTACGCCCGCGCGCGGACGATCTGGCCCTTGAGGGCAAACGCGCGCCGCAGCAGCGGGGAACTGACGCTCGCATCGGCGGCGATCCACGTGCCCTGCCAGTCCGATGCGCTGAGCAGGCCCATCTCGAACCGGGCAGGCTCGCTCCAGGTTTCTCCCGCGTCATCGCAGACGCAGACCTTCCACCAGCAGCGCTGGGCGCTGACCAGGGTTGCTCCGGCGTAAGGGATATTCACGAACTGGTCGGACTCGACGCGCCCGCTGTCCCACAGGTCGCCCTGATCGGCGTCAAGTTTGGCGCTCGTTGATGCGACCAGGATGCGATACGCCTGCTGCATCGCCCCACGGCGGGAAGATTGGAGTTGCCAGCCCAGTCGCGGCTGCGGGGTCTCGATGCCAAGCGGGTTGGTCGTATATTCACACGTCAGGTTGCAGGGCTTCATTAAAGGGCCTTTTCCAGCTTGGCGTTGGGGTCGTCCGGCACGTTGGAGGCGTCAACATAGTCGCCCAGCCCGCGCATGGCAATGACCGTGCAGCCGCTGTCGCGCAGAAAATCCATGTACGTCTTAAACACGCCCGGGTCGGTGTGTACCCACGAGTGCTCGATATCCGGCACGCCATGGAAGCACAGCACGGCGGCCTTGCCCCCGCGGGTCTGCTCAACCGCCCACTTCAGATCGTCCATGCCCCAGTTGGGCCCGGAGAACCCGGTAGTCGGAACCAGCAGCGGGTCGTGGACGGCAGGGTCGTACGCCGGTCCGCGGGCGCCTTCGCCGTGGTAGGGCATCTCGGGAAACCCGCCGCGCCGGGCGAACTGGTACCCGCGCGACCGCAGCACCTTCACCGCCGCCGCGCTGAAGTGAAACCCGGGATAGCAGAACGTGGTGGGGCGGTCGATCCCGTTCTCGCTGCAGCGCAGTTCGATCTGTTCCAGTTCGGCAATCAGCGCCTCGTCTGAAAGTCCGCACACGCCCGGGTGCCGCGCGGTGTGGTTGCCGATCTCGAAACCCATCTCGTGCAGGCGGCGGATCTGCGACCAGGTGGTGTAGTTCTCCGACTTCCACCCCGACACAGCCCCGCTGTGGTCGTTGACATAGAATGTCGCCCCGAACCCATACGTCTTGAGCAGCGGGGCAACGACCTCGATGTCAGACTTACACCCGTCATCAAACGTCAGCACCACCAACCGGTCCGGGATCGCCTTGAGCGTCTTCATGTCTTCCTCGTGAAAGCAGGGATGAACGCGTAGAGGATGTTAACCGCTATCGCATACCTCCCATCCGAAAAAAAGAGAACGCCGCACCGCAAGCGGTGAGAGTGTTGATGCGCCCGCTTGCGGTGCGGCGTTTGTTGATTTTCAATTCGTGCGGGACAATTCGAAGACGTACGTTCCGGATTCGACGTCGAAGGTCACGTCGCTCTCGCCGATTCGTCCGGCGGCGATTCCGTCGGCGCCTGGGGCGAACGTGCGACCGGTCCAGAGGGTGCGACCGCGTTCGGCGATCTGGAACTTGCGCAGGTCCAGCGTGGGCACCGTCACTGTCGCGGTGGTGTTGGCGGGGATGGTGACGGCGAGCTTAAGCGTGGGTTGCCCCTCGCCGGCGTCTTCGTCCTTATGCCACTCGACGCACGCCGGTCCGTAGGCGGTGCGGTACGAGCCCTTCGCCCACGCCAGGTGCTCGCAGACCTTGGGGGCGATCTCGATTCTCTTCCACCCCGGCGCCGCGGGGGACAGGCCCGCGACATCCTTGTGCAGAAACTTCTCGACGCTGCCGAGCATCTTCATGCTCAGGCTGTGGTACGTGCTGCATTCGAAGTCTTCGCAGATCGTCGTCATCCCGTTGACCACGCCGTAGCCCCAGCTCGGAAACGCCGTCTGCTGCGCCAGCAGGAGCATCACATCCGCGCTGCCGTGCTTGGGCAGCGACTGCTCCAGGGCGTCGGTGCCGATGATGCCCGTCGAGAGGCGGTTGCCGCGGCCCTTGATGTCGGCGACGAGGTTGGCCAGCACGTCCTTTTCGCGCCCGCCGGGCACCAGGTCCAGATGCAGCGCCAGGGCGTTGGCGGTCTGGCTGTTGGTGGCGTACTGGTTGTTTTCAAAATTGAAAAACTCGCGGTTAAAGGCGTCCTTGATTGTCTCGGCCAGGCGGCTGTACGCCTTGGCGTCTTCGCGGTTGCCCAGGATGCGAGCGGCCTCGGCGACGATCTGCGCGCAGCGGAAATAGTACGCCGTGGCGGTCAGCGCCGCGGGGGTGCGCAGGGGGCAGAAACTGCTGGTGCCGTCGTCGCGGGGTTCCATGTGGTCGCCCAGGACGTCGGCGAGGATGTTGGCCTTGGCCAGGGCGCGGAAGTGTTCGACCTGTTTGCGCAGGCCCTCGTAGTGCTTTTCGAGCACGCGCACGTCGTTGTTGTACTGGTAGACGAACCACGTGAAGAGGCTGTACGAGCATTCCCAGCACGGCCAGTCGCGCCAGGAGTTTTCGCCCCAGTTGGGCGGGGCGATATAGGGCACCTGTCCGTCGGGCTTCTGCGCGTCGGCGATATCGTCGAGCCACTTGCTCCAGAACCGCACGTCGCGGAAGTTGACCATGTAGTCTTCAGCGACGAACCCAGGGTCGCCCAGCCACGCGACGCGCTCGGCCCGGTCGCTGGCGTCCTGCGGAATGCCCTGGAAGCTGCCGTGGAACGTCCACCACACATTGTGGTGCACGCGGTTGACCATGTCGTCGGAGCACTCGAATTGCCCGGCGGGCTCGATGTCGTTGTTCACCGCGCAGCCGGTCAGGTCGTCGCACGTCGGCACGCCAGGCCAGCCCGTCACCTCGACGTAGCGGAACCCGTGGATGGTGAACCGCGGATGCCACGTCTCGACCTCGCCGCTGCCGCGCAGCGTGTACGAGTCGGTCTGCGGCGAGGGGTGCCAGGCCATCTGATTGCGCGTGTCGAGTTTGCCGGTGTCGTAATTCACGCGGCCGGCGTGTTCGAGCGTCACCACCGTACCCGCCGGGCCCTGCACGCGGAGTTCTGTCCATCCGGAGACGTACTGGCCCATGTCGAAGATGTACGCGTTGTCGCCGCTCTTGAGCACGCGCGTGGGCGTCAACCGGTTGGTGATGCGGCAGGGCTCCAGCGGCATCGCGACGAGCTTGCCTGAGGGGGCCTTGGCCGCCACGGCCGCAACCCATTTGGCATCGTCGAAACCCGCCGCGGACCAGCCGTCCTGTTCGAGGCGCGCGTCGTAATGCTCGCCCGCGCAGAGATCGTTGGCCGTGATGGGGCTGGGGTTGGCCTTCCACGACGTGTCGCTGGCGATGCTGACGCTCTGCCCATCGGCCAGTTCGATATTCGCCTGCAGCAGCAGCACCGGCCGCTCGGAGAAGGGCGTGCGCCCTGACGGCTTGCCGTCGTCGCTGCTGTACCAGCCGTGGCCCAGCAGAACGCCGATGACGTTCTCGCCGGCCGCCAGCAGATCGGTCACGTCGTGCGTGACGTACAGCACGCGGCTGCCGGCATTCTCGACGGGCAGGATGTTGTCGTACCACGTCGGCGCCGGGTCCATCATGCGGTCGCTCACGCGTCGGCCGTTGACGTACAACTCGTGACAGCCCAGACCGCAGATATACACCCGCCCGCGCGCGGGGGCGGCCGACAGCGTGAAGCTCTTGCGCAGCAGCGGGGCCGAGACGCTCTTGGCGGCCGCGATCCACTTGCCCTTCCAGTCGCGAGCGGTGAGCAGGCCCATCTCGAACGTCGCCGGCTGCGACCACGCGCCGGCCTGGGCGTTGGTGGGGTCCCACACTCGCACCTTCCACCAGCACTTTTCGCCGCTGGCGAGGGCGGCGCCGCCGTAGGGGAGGTTGATCGACTGGTCGGAGGCGACGCGTCCGCTATCCCATTTGTCGCCCTGGTCGGCGGCCAGCAGGTCCGCGCTGGAGGCGACGAGCACCTGGTACGCCGCCTGCACCGCCCCGCGGGCGTCGGACTGGATCATCCACGAAAGCCGCGGGGCCGGCATGTCCAGGCCCAGCGGATCGATCGAGTATTCGCACGTCAGTTGGGAGACGTTCATTGATGAACTCCTTTGCAGACAAGGTATCCGCACACGTCGATTCGTGAAACGGAAAAACCGACGACGAGGACGAGGACGACGACGAGGACGATGCCTGTCGTCCGCCATTAGCGGCGGGGCTTGCCCCGCGCGTTCGGACGCGCGGTCACGACAACCGGGCAGGAGATTCTGCGCATCCTGAGCCTTTACGTACTCTTTGTCGTTCTCGTCCTCGTCCTCGTCGTCGGTTGTTTGTTTCTCACGGCTCCAATACAATGTCCCTCACGAAGGAGCCCCTGGAATGTGTACCCGCCCGAACATTCTTTTCATTTTATCCGACCAGCACAACGCCAAGTACATGGGCCACACCGGTCTGACTGGCGCGATCACGCCCAACCTCGACCGCCTGGCGGCAGGGGGCGTTCGGTTCGACGCGGCGTACTGCCCCGTGACGATCTGCGGGCCCAGCCGCGTGGCGTATCACAGCGGGCAGTACGCCCACAACAGCGGGCGGTTCGGGTTCTCCGGGCCCATGCCGCCCATGCCGACGCTGTACGGGCATTTCCGCCGGGCGGGCTACCACACCGCGTGCATCGGCAAGATGCACTGCCCGCACTACTGGCTCGAGCGCGACTGCGACGAGTTCTACGAGACCGACCGCACCAGCGTCGGCGGCTCGTGCAAGGAGTTCCTCGACTACCAGGGAGCCCGCGGCATCAATATCTATGACGAGTACGACGGCGGGATCGCCGAGTGGGGGCCGTCGCCTTTCGCGTACGAAGACAGCCAGGAAGGCTGGCAAGCCCGCCAGGCCATGCAGGTCATGCGCACCGCCCAGGCCGCCGGCAAGCCCTTCCTGGTCCACCTCTCGCAGACCAAGCCCCACCAGCCCTACAAACCCGCCCGCCAGTTCTGGGACCTGTACGAGGGCAAGGTACACCTGCCGCCCAACGCCGACTACGACATGCACGCCGCCGCAAAGGCCCCGTACCTGATCCACGTCTCCGACAGCAACCGCAAGAATCCCAATTTCGATGCCAACCGCCGCGGCAAGCTGCAGGGGTACCTCGGCAACGTGACGCACTGCGACTTCGCCATCGGGCAGGTGCTGGAGTTCATGGCCGCCCAGGGGCTGATGGAAAACACGATCATTGTCTACTCGGCCGACCACGGCGAATATGCCGCCGAGCATGGCCCGGGCGAGAAGGTGCCGGGCATCGCTGCCGACGCGGTGGTGCGAGTGCCGTTCATCTGGCACTGGGCGGGCAATCCTGCGATCAAGGGCGGCCAGGTCATCACAGACCCCGTCGAGACGATCGACGTGGCCCGGACGTTGTGTGCGCTGGCGGGCGTCGAGCGGCTGGACACTGCCGACGGGCAGGACCTCGCGCCGGTGCTGGCGGGGCAGGCCGTGCAGCCGCACCGGATCGCCGTGACAGAGTATCCGCTGAGCAAGTCCGTGCGGATGGGCAAGTGGCGGATGGTGTATTACCCGCCGGGGTTCTTCCGCGGTTACGGGCCCGACGACTGGGGCGAGTTGTACGACCTCCAGGCCGACCCGTGGGAGATGAAGAACCTGTACTTTGGCGCCCAATACGCCGCTGTCGTGCGGCAGATGGAACGCGAACTGCTCGACTGGCTGTGCATGACCGGCAGGCCGACGACAGCCTATACCCCCGTGACGGCGCTGGGCGCCGACGGCAAGATCACGCCCGAGGAGATCTGGGGCGGCACGCCGTGCGCGCCGTATCTGTAGCTGTAGAGGAGTTAGAGTCCCTGAGAGGAGGCCGCTTCAGCGGCCTTGGTCCCGCCGAAGGCGGGGTTAGCCCCGGCCTTCAGGCCGGGGTGGAGGATCACGGACGTTCTCCCTTTCTTCTTGTATTTGAGCCCGCTTCAGCGGGCCTGTTTCTGGGGTGCATGTATGTCAACGCGAGCTTATAGCGAAATCAACTTCCACGTCACGTGGCACGTCAAGGATGATGAGCCGATTCTGTGTGACGAGGTCGAGGCACAACTGCAGCGGTTTCTCCAGACCAAGGCCGCGGCGACGTCGAAGATCTACTTTCACGTTGTCGGAGGAACCGATACTCACGTGCATATTGTCTTTTCCCAGGAGCCCGACCTCCTGACCAGCACGTTTATCGGCGAATTGAAAGGCGCCTCGGCGCACTTCATCAATCACCAGATCCTCAACCGCAAGGCCCTGGAGTGGCAAAGCGGATATGGCATCGTTTGCTTCGGCAGCAGCCACCTTCCGTGGGTGGCGGATTATGTGCGGAATCAGCGTCAGCGACATGCCAAGGGCGATATCCACGAGAGACTCGAGCGTACCGAGCCCGAAGAGCGGGATAAGCCCGCTGAAGCGGGCTAAGAAAAGAAGAAAAAAAGAAGAGGGAGTCTGTGCGCCCTGGGACCCCGGCCTAAAAGGCCGGGGCTAACCCCGCCTTCGGCGGGATCAAGGCCGCTGAAGCGGCCTGCCGTCCAGTCACCCGGTCCCCAACTCCCGGTTCCCATCTCCGGTCTCGAGCCTATGGCTCCCGGTTCCCGGTTCCCAGTTCCTGTGCTACCGTACGCCGTACGAGTCGAGGCTGAAGATTTCGCCGTCGCTTTTGCGGCGGCCTTCTTCCAACGGGTGGATCAAGTCGTCCGAGGCGGGATAGCCCAGGGGCGTCAGGACCACGATCTTGACGCGCGGCGGGATGTTCACCAGGCGCTTGACGACCGTCTCGTCGAAAGCCCCGACCCAGCAGGTGCCCAGACCCTGCGACACTGCCGCCAGCGTCAGGTGGTCGACGGCGATGGCCACGTCGACGTCGGCGCTGTTGCCGTATCCGCCCATGCGTTTGTAGGCGAACTCGGCCATGCTGCACGCCACGACGATGACCGGCGCCTCGGCCATCCAGATCTGCCCGTTGCACGCGCGGGCGACGGACTCGCGGGCGGCCTTGTCGTGGATGAAGATGAAATGCCACGGTTGAAAGTTCGACGCCGACGGGGCGGCGCGCATCGCATCGTGCATCTGCTGCACCACGGTGGGCGGGATCGGCTTGGGCAGATATTTCCGTACGCTGCGACGATTGACGATAGCGGTCATGACATCCATATGGAAAGTTTATCGACCATCGGCGTCTGCAGGCTGAGAAGAAACGACGCGCGGGAACCGAGGAAGAATGGAATGTTGGAATGGAAGGACGGAATAATGGAAGGGTGGCATGGCGACACGCGTTGTTGTTTCATGCGGGTCGCCATGGGGCGTTGGAGTTTGTCATTCGTGATCTTTGGGATTAAGCTGTCGAGCACATGAATCCTGCATCACAGTTCGAATCGTTGTCCGGCGGCGGCCTGCGGGTGTGGGCGCCGGCGAAGATCAATCTCAACCTGCTCGTGGGCCCGCGGCGGGACGATGGCTTTCACGGCGTCGATTCCATCGTCGCCAAGGTCACGCTGTTCGATCGCGTGGAGTTGCAGGCCCGCGGCGACCGGGAGGTCGTCCTTCGCTGTGATGGCTTCGACTGCGGAGCGGCCGAGGCGAACCTGGCCGTGCGGGCGGCGCGGCGGCTGATGCAGCACGCCCAATGCGGTGGGGTCGATATTTCGCTGGCCAAGTCGATCCCGCCGGGCATGGGCCTGGGCGGCGGGTCGTCCGACGCCGCGGCCGTGCTGGCGGGCATGACCAGGCTTCTGAAGCTCGACGTGACGGCCGATCGCCTGGCGGAACTGGGGGCAGCGCTGGGCTGCGACGTGCCGCTGTTCCTGGGCCCGCCCGCCCAGCGGATGACCGGGCGCGGCGAGGTCCTCGAACCCGTCGCCCTGGCGGATTTCGCCGCCGTGCTCGTCCTGCCGCAGTTCGGTTGTCCGACAGCCGCCGTCTACGCCGCGTTTGACCGCCGCCCCCAGCCGATGGGGCGGCCGCTGCCGCCGGAACTGCTGCGAGATTCGCCCTCGCGGTGGCGCGGGCGGCTGGAGAACCAGCTTACCGCCGCGGCTCAAGACGTCTGCCCGCCGTTGAGCGAACTGCTGGGCAAGCTCGCGTCCCTCGTCGAGGCGCCGGTCTGCATGACCGGCAGCGGCAGTGCGATGTTCGTGCTCTGCGACAGCGCCGCCGAGGCCGCACGCGTCGCCGCGGCGCTCCAGCCGCTGGAGGAGGCCGCCGTCGTGGTGGCGGAATTGACCCGCTGGTGACTTTTCCGCAATTTCACCAGCGGACTTGACCGATAGAATGGGGCGTGGTAAAAGAAACGGACGGTGCCGAGGCTATCGACCAGACAGCCGCGTCGCCGAGAGGTTCGGGGCTGTGGCGCAGTTGGAAGCGCGTCTGCATGGCATGCAGAAGGTCAAGGGTTCGAGTCCCTTCAGCTCCAGTCTTCGTTCGCCGCCGGCGGCGAACGAAGACTGCCACGGCGCAGCGGAGCTTTTCCCGCGAAGCCGGGCCCCCCATCTATCGTG
>JBDKTA010000060.1 GCA_039680605.1 Planctomycetaceae bacterium
CGCCGGGCGTACGTTGGAGGAACTCATTGGTGTGATCGGCCAAGCTCTCAGGGCCGTGAGCGCGGAGGAGTGCCAAGGCTACTTCCGTAGCTGCGGATACGCTACAGATGATCGCTAGATGCTCTAGTTCGGAGGCGTTCATGTCGTTGTTGGCCAGCAGTTGGCGCAGGGCGTCGAGGCCGTGCAGACCGGCAGCATCGATCGGGTGATGGGCGGCCTCGTACGCCTGGACGAGTTGCACCAGCGTCTCAAGGTAAAGCTCCTGCCCCTTGGTCAGCTTCCCGGCGGCCATCAGGCGGTTGATCCAGTCGAGGGACTCTTCGTATTGGACTTCGTCCATGATCGCGCGCGGGGGCATCGCGGCCACGAGTGATTTGAAGCTTCGGGGCAGTCGAGGTTGAATACTTTTCGTCGGGGACATGGTCTCAAGTTTCCTCTGTCGTCCTTTGCGAAGCAAGGACTCCAAACAGTTATTTTCGCGCGGGCGAGACGCCCGCGGATACGCGCGGACGGGACGTCCGCGACACGGTCGGGGAGCATGGGCGAGGCGCCCATGCCACTCACGGGCAAGATGCCCGTGCTACTCACGGGCGGGACGCCCGTGCTACTGGGGACACGCACAACGGAGTTGTGCGTGGCACCCGTGCGGGTTTCTCTCTAACCTTTAACCTCTAACCTCTACCCTCACTTGGGCAGGTCCGGGAAGACGGCGGCTACGGCGGGATTGACTAGTTTGCCTTCCCGCATGTTCACGGCTGCGGCGTGGCCGGGGGATTGGTTGGCGAACTGGTCCAGGCCCAGGCGGGCTAGCTGGCGGACGTACTTGAGCGTGGCGTTGCACAACGCCTGGCTGGACGTGCGGCCGACGGCGCCGGGCATGTTTGTCACGCAGTAATGCACCACGTCGTCGACGATGTACGTCGGCTCGCTGTGAGTGGTGGGGCGAGAGGTTTCCATGCAGCCGCCCTGGTCGATGGCCACGTCCACGACCACCGCGCCGCTCTTCATGCCCTTGAGGTGCTGGCGCGTGAGCAGCTTGGGCGCCCGCGCGCCGGGAATCAGCACGGCCCCGACGACCAGGTCGGCCCGGGCGCTGTAGCGATTGATCGCGTGCGGGTCGCTGAAGATCGTCGTGACGTTGGCGGGCATGAACTCGTCCAGGTGCCTCAGGCGGTCGAGGTCGATGTCCATGATCACCACGTCGGCCCCCAGGCCGGCGGCCACGCCCGCCGCGTGCGAGCCGACCACGCCGCCGCCGAGGATCAGCACGTTGGCGGGGCTGACGCCCGTCACGCCGCCCAGCAGAATCCCGCGGCCCATCATCGGGCGCTCGAGATACTTCGCCCCTTCCTGGATCGACATCTTGCCGGCGATCTCGCTCATCGGCGTCAGCAGCGGCAGGCGGCACTGCTCGTCGTGCAGTGTTTCATATGCCACCGCAGCGATGCCGCGCTGCAGGCATCCCTCGGTCAGCTTTCGGTCGGCTGCGAAGTGAAAGTACGTGAAGAGCACCTGCCCGCGGCGCAGCATCGCCAGTTCGCCCGGTTGGGGCTCTTTCACTTTGACGACCAGGTCGGCGGCGGCAAAGATATCGGCAGGGCCGTCGACGATCTCCGCGCCGGCGCTGGCGTATTCGGCGTCGTCAAACCCGCTGCCGCGCGCGGCGCCGCGCTCGATCAGCACGCGGTGGCCGTCCTTGACCAGCAGGTCTGCCCCCACCGGCAGCAGGGCGATGCGGTACTCGTCCGATTTGACCTCTCGCGGCACGGCGACGATCATGGTTGCACTC
Organism: Planctomycetaceae bacterium; assembly: GCA_039680605.1. Classification (NCBI taxonomy): domain Bacteria; kingdom Pseudomonadati; phylum Planctomycetota; class Planctomycetia; order Planctomycetales; family Planctomycetaceae; species Planctomycetaceae bacterium. Next base: position 1,790 of record JBDKTA010000060.1, read on the forward strand.
CTTGGGCAATAGTCTCACATATCCTATCGCAGCCAGACGCTCAGGCGTGCGCGGAAAGTCTCGAGCCGTCAGTCGTCTTTCCCACTGTGGGCGTGGGCGAGTTCTTCCTGGGTTCGCAGGTACTTTCTGCGTGAGCACTCGTGGCAGCGGAATTGCGGGTGGCGGTCGCGTGAGCGGTCGTACCCGGCTGCGCGGACGAGGCGATAACCGCGTTCGACGGTCTTGTGGCAGTCGACGCAGGCGACGTTGCGCTGGGCTTCCCACAATTCGCCCGAGTGCAGAATGCTCGTGCGGGTGAAGATCCAGCGGTCGACCCAGAAGAAGATCAGCCCGCCGATGAAGTTGGCGATGACGGTGGTGAGGGTGGCCCCGAGGTGCTCGGTGAGCAGATAGACGCACCCGGCCAGGATCGGCGTCGAAAGCTGCCATCGCAACAGGTACAACAGATACTTGCTGATCATGCGCAATTATAAGGCTGCAAGCTTACGCATGCGCGATGGGTAGCGAAAAGGCAGTAATCAGTAATTAGTAATCAGTAATCGGTGATCGGTACGGGTGCCGTGGCGGGAAGGTCCGAATGACCGACAGCCACGACGGCCCAGGGCGCACGGTGCATCGTGGCTGTCGGGCTGAAGCCCTCCCGCCACGGCACCCGTACGCAAATTGGATATCCGCCGTGGCGGGCTCGACCGCGTTCGATGATCGCCTGTGCGGCGTGGTTTACAGGGCGGCCTTGGCGGACTCGACGATGGCGTCGAAGGCCTTGGGGTCGGCGATGGCGATCTCGGACAGCATCTTGCGGTTGATGTCGATGTCGCATTCGCTCAGGGCGAACATGAAGCGGCTGTAGCGGATCCCGCGTTGCTCGCAGGCGGCGCTGATGCGGGTGATCCACAGGGCGCGGAAATCGCGTTTCTTCTTCCGGCGGTCGATGGTGGCGGTGACGCCGGCGCGGAAGACCTTGCCCTTGGCGATACCGTATTTGCGGGAACCGGCGCCGTAAAATCCCTTGGCGTCTTTGAGGATCCGTTTGTGCTTGCGGCGGCGGGCCGGTCCGGTGACAACGCGTGGCATGATTCAACTCCTGCAGTTAAGGCCGCTGGGCAGCGGCGAAAGCTCTGGGCCAAACAGGCACAAGCCTTCGCGGCCAGTTCCATTCCGCCATCGGCGGATCGCCCTCAATGGGCTCCCAGCAGGCCGCTCCGATCGATTGCGATCGGGTGGTTAGATTCCCAACAAACGTCTGGCCATCTTGGTGTAATTCGAGGCCAGCACGGTTTCTCGGCGCAGACGGCGGATGCGGCTGGGGCTCTTGACGGACTTCAAGTGCCCGGCCCCGGCGCGGTGGCGCATCAGTTTTCCACGACCGGTCACCTTCAACCGCTTGGCGACCGACTTATTCGTTTTCTGCTTCGGCATCTCAGGAACCTCTTGCGCCCCGGCGGGCGGGTCAGATATTAAAGGTCGGTCATTGTACCAAACGCGGCGGGCATGTAAAGGGCGGGCCGGAAAATTCTCAAGTCAGGGATTCAGCGCCGTGGCGGCAGGGCCGAGCCCGCCAGCCACGGGCCCTGGGGTCACAGGCTGGAACTCACAGGCTGGAAAGCCTGTGCCACCTACGCTGAAGGCGCCGGCTGCGTGTTGACTTCCGCAGGCGTCGGTCGCGGCGCGGGCGTCTCGCTCTTGTCGTCGCGGCCTGCACCGCCGCCGCTTTCGGATGGAGCGGCCTTGGGCGGCGTCGTTCCGCCGGGGACCATCAGCATGGTGATTCGGCGGCCTTCGCGGTGGAAGTCCTGCTCGATCTTGGCCACGTCGGCGAGGTTGGCCTTGATCTGGGTGAAGACCTTGTAGCCCTCATCGATGTGGGCCAGTTCTCGCCCGCGGAATCGCAGGGTGAACTGCACGCGGTCGCCGCGGGCGAGGAAGCCGCGGGCGTGCTCGGTCTTGATCATCAGATCGTGGTCGCCGATCTTGGGCGTGCGGATGCGGATTTCCTTCAGCTCGACCTCGTGCCGCTTGGACCGCCCCTTGCGTTCTTTCTTCTGCTGGGCGTACTTCCACTTGCCGTAGTCCATGATGCGGCAGACGGGCGGGCGCGAGCCCGGAGCCACCTCGACCAGGTCCAGACCGGCTATGCGGGCACGCTCCTTGGCGTCGCCCAACTCGACGATTCCGATCTGGGCGTCGTTCTCGTCGATCAGCCGAATGGGTGAAATGCGAATCTGCTCGTTCCGTCTGAGGCTCTTGCCGGTATTCACTGCGAATTTCTTAATCGTTCATCTCCTGAATCTAGCCATCGATATCATCGGCCCGCGGCGGGCCGTTGCCTGTAATGATTTATTGTATCCGCTCAGGGCCGGTTACCCAAGAGCGGTGTTCGCGAACGCGCGGCGATTTCTTTTCGCAGCGCCGCCACGAAATCGTCCAGCGCCATGGCCCCGTGGTCGCCCTCGGTGCGGTGGCGCACCGCCACGTTGCGGGCGTCCTGCTCGCGCTGGCCGATCACGGCCATGTACGGGACCTTGTCCAGCGTGGCGTTGCGGATCTTGGCGCCGATCTTCTCGGGGGAATCGTCGACCTGCGTTCGGATGCCCGCCTCGCGGAGGGCGGCGGCCACTTCGCCGGCGTAGTCGTTGAACCGCTCGGAGACGCTCAGCACCGCCACCTGCACCGGGGACAGCCACAGCGGAAACGCCCCGGCGAAATGCTCGATCAGAATTCCGATGAACCGCTCGGGCGAGCCCAGCGGCGCGCGGTGGACCATCACCGGGCGGTGGGGGGCGTTGTCCGGACCGATGTAGTTCAGCTCGAACCGCTGAGGCAGATTGTAGTCCACCTGGATGGTCCCGAGCTGCCACTCGCGGCCGATGCAGTCCTTGACCACGAAGTCGATCTTGGGCCCGTAGAACGCCGCCTCGCCGCGTTCCTCGGTGAAGCTCATGCCCAGGCGCGTCACCACGTTGCGGATGTTCCCCTCGGCGCGGTCCCAGTCCTGGCTGGCCCCGGTGTACTTGGCGTCGTCGGGGTCGCGCAGGCCGATTCGCACGCGGTAGTCGTCCAGGCCCAGCGTCGCCAGGCACAGGCGCGTCAGGTCGACGCACGACTCGATCTCGCTTTCGAGCTGCTCGGCGGTGCAGAAGATGTGGGCGTCGTCCTGGGTGAAGCCGCGCACCCGCGTCAGGCCCGACAGCTCGCCCGACTGCTCGAAGCGGTACACCGTGCCGAACTCCGACAACCGCATCGGCAGGTCGCGGTAGCTGCGCTGCTGGCAGCCGTAAATCTGAATGTGGAACGGGCAGTTCATCGGCTTGAGCAGCATGCCGTCTTCGCGCCCCTGCGTGTCGCGGGTTTGCGAGAGGTAGCGTGCCTTGGCCAGGCGCTCCCACGCCGCGGCGCCCCAAGGATATCGCGAGGCGTCGATGCCGGCGGCCTCGACGAGCTCGCGCTCCTGCGCCAGCGGTTCGTCGGCCGACTCGCCGCGCGTGTTGAGCAGGTCGACCAGGGCGTCGAGCAGGTTCTTGCCCTCGGCGGTGCGGGCGGGCACCATCGTCGGGAACAGCCCGTGCTCGTAGTACGGGTAGTGCCCGCTGGTGCGCCACAGGTCCAGCTTGCCGATGTGCGGCGTGATGACGCTCTGATAGCCGCGCTTGAGCAGCTCGCCCCGCAACCAGCCCTCGAGCTCCATGCGGATGATCGTGCCCTTGGGCAGCCACAGCGGCAGGCCCGGGCCGACCTTGTCGCTGAAGTGGAACAGGCCAAGCTGCTTGCCCAGCACGCGGTGGTCGCGCTTGCGGGCTTCCTCGACGCGCGCCAGGTGCGCCTCGAGCGCCGCGGCGTCGAAGAACGCGATCCCGTAGATCCGCGTGAGCATCTTGTTCTTTTCGTCGCCGCGCCAGTACGCCCCGGCCGTCGAGATCAGCTTGAACGCCTTGCCGACCTTGCCGGTGTGGGGCAGGTGCGGGCCGCGGCAGAGGTCCAGGAAGTCGCCCTGGCGGTACAGGCTGACGGTGGCGACGTGCTCGTCGCGCACCAGGTCGTCGATCATCTCGATCTTGTAATCCTGCCCCAATTGCGCGAACAGGTCCTTCGCCTGGTCGGGCGTCAGGTCCTGGCGATGCAGCGGCGTCTTGGCCGAGACGATCTGCTTCATCTGCGACTCGATCTTTGCCAGGTCCTCAGCCGTCACCGGCCGGGGCAGATCGAAGTCGTAATAGAAGCCATACTGGAAGTCGTCCATCAGCGCCGGACCGATGGTGTACTTGACCTCCGGTCCAAAAAGCTGCACGACGGCCTGGGCCATCACGTGGGCGGCCGTGTGGCGCAGCACTTCCAGCGACTGCGCGTCGCGGTCCGTAAGGATCTTCAGTTCATGCGTGCCTTCGCCGATGGGCGTGTCGAGGTCGACGCTCTTGCCGTCGACCACAGCCGCCAGGGCGGCGCGGGCCAGGCCCTGCGAGATGTTCTCTGCCACAGCCAGCGCCGTCACGGGAGATTCAAAGGTGCGCTCGCTGCCGTCGGGAAGTTTTACGATCGTGCTCATCGGGGGTCAGTGTAACACGAAGCCTTTACAGTGCAAAGAGGGGAATGGGAGGGAATAGGACCTGTAGGACGGATAGGACCTATATTCCCGGGTGGCATGGCGACACGCGACGCGGGTCGCCATGATGGTTGCGCAATGTTGGGCGCCCATGGCGACCCGCAAAAAAACGCGTGTCGCCATGCCACCCCCTAGGATCTAGGACCTAGGACCTAGGATCTTCTTCCTCACGCCCAGCGCACCTTCGCCAGGTCGCAGGCGTTGGGCAGCAGGTCGTTGCGGGGCATGACGCGAACGGTGTAGCCGGTCATGCCGCTGTGGCCGCAGGGCATCTCCACGGCGTACGTCACGTGGTGGTCGTCCTGGCGGACCTGCTCCATCTTGAGCGGCTGGCCGCTGTTGAGCTGTCCATCCTCATCGAGGCGGCCGTGATACAACTCCACCTGCAGATCCACCGGTCGCAGCGGTCCGGTGCTCAGGACGGCTTCGATGTGTACGGTCTTGCCCACGCGGGCGCCGTCGCCGCCGGCGGCGATGCTGTCCGAAACGCTCTCGATGCGGACCTTGTCGAACTCCTGGCTGACCCACTGGCGCCATCCCGCCAGCGAGCGGGCCTGCTGCAGGTTGTCGGCGGTCAGGCGGTCCCACCAGTTGGCCGCCGGGGCGTAATACGTCTCGGCGTACTGGCGCACCATGCGGTTGGTGTTGTAGACCGGGGCGAGCTGGCGCATGGCGGCCTTGGACATCGCGATCCACTTGCGGGGCACCTTGTCGCCGCCGCGGTCGTAGAACAGCGGGATGACTTCCTTTTCCAGCAGGTCGTAGAGCGCCTGGCTCTCGACGGCGTTCTGGTACTCCAGGTCGTCGTACGACTCGCCCGAGCCGATCGCCCAGCCGACCTCGGGGCTGTAGCCTTCGGCCCACCAGCCGTCAAGAATCGAGACGTTGAGCCCGCCGTTTGCGGCCACCTTCATGCCGCTGGTTCCGGAGGCCTCCATCGGGCGCAGCGGGGTGTTGAGCCACACGTCGACGCCCTGGACGAGATAGCGCGCGACGTTCATGTCGTAGTCTTCCAGGAAGACCATGTTGCGGCGGAAGGGTTCCTGCCGCGTCCCATGAACGATCTGGCGGATGAGGTCCTTGCCCGGGTTGTCGCGCGGGTGCGCCTTGCCCGCGAAGATGAACTGCACGGGGCGGTCCTTGTTGCCCAGCAGGGCCGCGAGGCGGTCGAGATTGGCCAGAATCAGGTTGGCCCGTTTGTACGTGGCGAACCGGCGGGCGAACCCGATTGTCAGCGCTTCGCTGTCCAGCGCTTCTTCGGCCAGCGCCAATTCCGCCGATCCGGCGCCGCGCGCCAGGGCTTGGGAATGCAGGCGTTTGCGGGCGAAGGCCACCAGCCGCTCGCGCCGGCGCTCGTGCGTGCGCCACAGCTCGGTGTCGGGGATCTGGTCGACGGACTTCCAGACGCTGGTGTCGGCGGGCTTCTCGTGCCAGTCGGGCCCGAGGTAGCGGTCGTAGAGGCTGGCCAGGTCGTCGCTGATCCACGAGCGCGTGTTGATGCCGTTGGTGATCGAGCCGATGGGCAGCTCGCCGACGGGCAGACCGTTCCAGACGCCCGACCAGAGCTGGCGCGTCACTTCGCCGTGAAGCTTGCTGACGCCGTTGCGGAAGGTACACAGGCGCATCGCCAGCACCGGCAGCGAGACCGGTTCGTCCCGCGCGCCGTTCTGCTGGCCCATCGCCAGGAACTGGTCGCGCCCCAGGCCCAGGCGCGGCCAATAGTGCGAGAAATACTTGTCGATCAGCCACGAGTCGAAGGCGTCGTTGCCGGCAGGCACCGGCGTGTGCGTGGTGAAGATGTTCGAGGCCGCCACCGCCTCGCGGGCTTCGGCCAGCGAGATGTGCCGCTCTTCCATCAGCAGGCGGATGCGTTCCAGCGCCAGGAACGCCGAGTGCCCCTCGTTCATGTGGTAGGCCTTGGGATGCACGCCCAGGGCGTGGAGCATCCGCACGCCACCGATGCCGATGACGATCTCCTGGCGGATGCGCATCTCCTGGTCGCCGCCGTAAAGCTGCCCGGTGATGTGGCGGTCCTCGGGCGAGTTCTCGGGAACGTTGGTGTCCAGCAGGTACAGGCTGATGCGCCCCACCTGCGCCCGCCACGCCTGCACGCGAACGTTGTGTCCGGGGAACTCGATGTCGATGGTGACGGCGCGGCCGTCAGCGTCTCGCATCAACTGCACGGGCATGTTGTGGAAGTCGTTGCGGGGGAACAATTCGAGCTGCCAGCCGTCGGCGTTGAGCCTCTGGCGGAAGTAGCCCTGCTGATACAGCAGCCCGACGGCGACCAGCGGGATGTCGAGTTCCGAGGCGCTCTTGAGGTGGTCGCCGGCGAGGACGCCCAGGCCGCCGGAGTAGATCGGCAGGCACTCGGTGATGGCGAACTCAGCGCAGAAGTACGCCACCTGGGGCTGATCGGGCAGACCGTAGGTCTTGGGCCACCATCCAGGCCTGGAGAGATAATTCTGCAGATCCTTGTAGACGCGGTCGACGTGGGCGAGGAAGCCTTCGTCCTGGGCCATCTCGTCGAGGCGGCTCTGGTCGATGTGCCCGAGCATGGCCACGGGGTTGTGGTATGACTTCTCCCAGCCCTGGGGGTCCAGACGGCGAAAGACGTCGCGGGCGTCGCCGATCCACGCCCAGCGGAGGTTATACGCGATCTCCACCAGGGGTCGCAGCGGTTCGGGCAGTGACGGTTCGATCTTGAATGTTCTCAGCGGCCTCATCGGATTAAACACCCTCTCTGCGGACCCATGTCCGCCCTTGGGATCGCCCAGACTCTGTAATACATCGGCATTGCGGGGTGATGGATTTACCTCAATCCCTCCGGTCGGGGCCCAGGCAAGAATATCGGGAACTCTCGGCCAGTCCGACCGTCTTAAAGTATAGATTCATCGTCGATGCAACGGTAGTGCGATTGTAGGATGCACAGGGGACTTTGCCAAATGCCCTGGGCGACTACAATGCTTCAGGTAAGCATCTATTGAACCGATGGATATATGGGCGACGCGGGCGCCGCCCCCCGGAGGCCGCGAGAGGAATGGCCAGAAGAATCAGACGATCGAGGATCGCGTCGAAGACGCGACGGGCGCGAAAATGGCCTCGCTTGAGAGGCCAATCGTTGTGGCGCCGCCAGGAGACCGACGCTTCTCCCAAGGGAGAATCTCCGGAAACTACTGGCAGCGGTCCCACGCCCTGCTAATATGCAGCGGGCGGGGGAGTGGGAGATTTCATGAAAGCCTCGCCGGGAAATGTCGTTGCAGTCTTGAGCGTGATGGCTCTTCTGGCGGCCGGTGCGCCAGGCCAGACCGTGCCCCTGCAATCGGGGCGGTTGCTCGACAAGAACATCCAGGTCGGCAGCGGCGGGATCAATGCCCCGACTGGCGGCCAGGGCGGCGTCAATAACCAGCTCTACGTCAGCGGTGCGCTTCAGGGGTACACCTCGCAGATCGCCAACGGACAACTGCTCGACCGCAACACGCAATTGGGCAGCACTGGGTACAACACCGTCGCCGGCGGAGTGGGGGGCGTCAATACCGAGTTGCTGGCCAACCGCGCCCAGAGCGGAACCCTGGCCTTTCGCGGCGAAGTGCCCTACCAGGCCCTGCGCGGTATTCAGACCAGCGGCGCGGGACTGGCCGGTCCGACCGGGCTCAGCGGCCTCCTGCGAAGCAGCGAACCGTACGCCGCCCAGCTCAACGAGGTCTTCTCGCAATATTCCAGCCTCGTCAGCCCTCAGACCGGATCGGCCCCGGTCCCGGGTGCGGCCTCGGCGCCGGAGCTGGCCAAGTTATTCACCTCCGGCGCCAGCGGCGATCTGGCGGCCATGTCCCAGCGATTATTCGGGCCGGCGCCGGTTGTGGAGGGGCAACCCCTGGACAACCAGCTTGGCCAGATGCGACTGAGCGGACGCGTGGACAGCCAGGTCTACAGCCGCGTCGACAGCCAGATCGATCATCGTCTGGACGCTCAGGCGCCCGCTGTGCCGCTGCCGCAGCAGCCGGCGGCGCCGACGGGAGACACCGGCGAGCAGAGTCTGATGATCGACATCCTCAAGCTCCTGGCCACTCAGCGCGAAACCGAGGGCGACTCCGCTCAACGGGTTCCGCCGGCTCCGGCGGCCCCGGCCCCGGCGGCGGCAGCGGGGGCGGCGCGGCGGACGACCCTCGGTCCCATCGCGATGATCGACGGCGAGGTCGTCGTTCGCGATCTGGGCGGCAGGGGCAAGACCCTCTTCGACAAGTACATGCTTCAGGGGCGGGAACTGCTCAAGCAGGGCAAGTACTACACCGCCGCCGGCGCCTACGAGAATGCCGCCATCCTGCAGTCCGCCGACCCGATGCCCTACGTCGGGTGGGGCCTGGCGCTGCTGGGCGCGGGCGAGCACCTCAGTGCCGCGGAGCGGTTGAGGATGGCCGTGGCGGTCTTCCCGCCGCTGATGAAGACGCGGATCGATGTGGCGTCCATGATGGACTCCAAGCTGCTCGATCGGCGTCTGACCGAGATCAGCCAGCGCGTGGTTGCCTCCAAGCAGAACGAGGGCATGCTGGCCTTTGCGGCAGCGTTTCTCGAATACAATCTTCGCCGCGACACCGACGCGCGGTACTTCGCCGGGCGGCTTCGTGCCGACGCCGGAGACGACCCGGTCTTCCGCGGATATGCGTCGTTCGTGCTGGGTGAGAAGACCGCTCCCGCCACGGCCCCGGCAGAGCAACCGTAGAACATTTCTACAGCATGCCCCGAGTCGCTTGCGGCTTGGCAGTTCCTGGGCTACTCAAACTCTTTCTTGTCGACCGGCGCCGGCGGGGCGTCGGAGTCGATCATCGGCAGGCCCGTCGGCGGCAGGGGGCGTGCCGGCGGTGGAGTGGTCTTGGGCTCATCGGGCAGCACGGGCTTGGGGCGGTCGGGGTTCCGGGCAGGAACCGTTTCGCCGACGGGCTCGCTCTTAGGTGCATCCTGGACGACCGGCTGCGGCTGAACGTCTTGCGGCTGCGGCGCTGGTTGCGGCTGCGGCGCCGGTTGGGCGGGGGGTTCGGGAATAACCGGCAGGGGTTGGGGCTTGGGTTCTTCCGCAGGCGTGACCAGGGCCGGCGGGGGCGTCTCGTCGCGCGGGGCGGCGGGCGCGGGCTTTGGCTCTGCCGGCGCCAGCGTCGGTTGGTCGACCACCGTCGCGCGGGTGGGCGGCGACGGCCGCACGCCGGCGGTCAGGGCCTGCACACCGGTGGTCTCGATCAGCAGGATGCCGCCCAGTCCGTCCTCGACCTTCTTGCTTCCGAAAACGCCGACTTCCTGGTCGACGTACTTGGCCAGGTCAACCGCGCCGGTGGTGCACTGCACGTATGCCGCGATGGCGTTGGACCGCGTGTCGAACAGCGCGTAACGCTTGGGCGCTGCCGCCGTGCCCGGAAACAGCGAACTGGGAGTCAGGATGCCCATCGCCGCGAACGACGGAAGAACCGGCGCCGGACCGTTGAGGCGGCTGCGCTCCAGGTCGTACTGCTTCTGACGCGCGTCGGCGGCCGCGATCACCTCGTCGGCCTTGATGATCTCCTGCTGGCGGTGGATGGCGATCTGGATGTACTTGATTCTCGCCTCGATGTACGGGTTGAGGTATCCGCCCTTGGCCTGGCGGAGGCGGTCGTACTTGTCGACCAGGGGCAGCAGCGTCTGCTCTCGGGCGGGCTTGGCCAGTTCGTCGCGCAGTTGGCTGTCGACCTGTCGGAACGTCATGACCGCCTGGCGGATTTCCTGTTCGCTGTCGGTGGTCTTGACGGGTTCCTTGGCCACCGGCGCCGGGGCCGTCGCCGCGACCGGGACCTCTGCCGCCGGCGCCGTCGCCGGACGGGGATTGATCACGATCTGCTCTACCGGCGCCGTTCCGGCCACCGGCGGCGCCGCCACCGGCGGGGGCGACTGCTCGCTGCGTTTGACGTATTCTGCCGCCACCCAGAAGTACACGTCCTTGGGCGGTTCGATCTTGTAGAACTTGCCAGCCGTCCCGGTGACTTTGACGACCTCGCCGCGCTTGATGTAGCGCTGGATGACCCAGAAGTCGTTGCTGTGGAGTTCGCCGCCGGCGCGCAGCCAGACGTCGTCGTCGATGACCGTCCCGTTGCCCGTCGCCGCGTCGAGGCGGATCGCGTCGGTCCGGATCGCGCTGAACGTCCCCGCCGGAGGAAGAATCTTCACCCATCCGGGCTTGGACGCCACCACCTTGACCGTCGCCGGGCTCGAGAGCGTCACGCACGGATAAGACACCAGGTCGGCCCGGCCGCGCACGTGTACGCGCGACGCGGTGATCACGCCGACGTAGTCTTCGTTCTGCTCACCCGTCGTCTGGGCCGGGGCCTCTGCGACCAAACCGGCAAGAATCAGCACCATCCAGGGAATTGTTGAGCGATTCATGATCGACTCCTTGCCAAGTCGTTCCCGTTGGCTTATCGACACGCCATTGACCAGCACGTTAGCACGTTGTGCAAGCCCTGTCAACCGATGCAATAGTATCCACCGCACGCTTATGCCCCACCTGCACTTCCTTGCACTTTGTTGTACTTTTCACAGCGGTTTGCGGGGAAGCGCCTGCCGCTTGCCGACCGGCGCGTGGGAGCATAATCCTGCCGATTTCACATAAACCAGGTGTCCTGAATGAGGAAAAT
>JBDKTA010000061.1 GCA_039680605.1 Planctomycetaceae bacterium
CGTCGCACATTGCCAACACACGCTTACGTAAATCCATTGAGTATGCTTTCATTTCAAGCCTCCATGCTTGACCCAAGCATACACAACTTCTTCAGAGGGCGCTAGATGTGTTCGTGACTTGCTCTAAACGGAACCTCAATCCCTGGGCCGCCAAGAAGTGCGACGGGTGGCATGGCTACACGGGTAGATAGAAACAGGTGGCACGAGACCCGGATGGCACTCGGCAGGGTGGGAGTGAGTTTGGAGCCCGCACTCCGGGGTCTGAGCGAGTCGCCTTTCAGTGTCGCGCGGGTGATTCGGGAGCGATCTTCCGCAACGGCACGTAGCCGCTGCGGGCGACGGTGCGCTGGCCGGCGTCGGAGAGGAACCAGCGGGCGAGCTTGCCGGCCGCGCTGTCCATGTCGAGGCCCTTGCGGTACACCAGGTACACCTCCGTCACCAGCGGGTACTTCCGCGAGGCGATGGTCTCGGTGCTGGGCGCCACGCCGTCAATGGCGGCCAGCTTCGTGCCAGGCAGCGAGGCCATGAACTTGTCGTAGTAGTAGAACGTGAAACCGATGCCGTGTTGATCTTCAGGCAGGCGGTTGTAGGGGCCCATCATCGACATGGCCGTCATGTTCGTGCCAGCCTTAATGGTCTTGCCACGCATGACCAGTCTCTCCAAGGTCACCTGGCTGCCGGAGTTCCTCTCGCGAACGTAGGCATGGATGCCTTGGTTGGGCATTGGCCAACCGATCTTCTCCCAGAGCTTGATCTCGCCGGCGTAGATCTTTCGGATCTGATCGACGGTCAGGCCGGGGAGGGGGTTCTTCTCGTTGAGCAGGAACACGAAGGCGTCCAGGGCGACGGGCTGATAGACCAGTTCGACGCGGGACTTCTTCATCAGGGCCTCTTCGTCGTCGGAGGCCTTGCGGCACAGCAGCGCCAGGTCGGACTTGCCCTGGATGACGTTGACGAAGGCTTTGTCGGTGCCGGTGTGGTCGGTCTTCTCCAGCAGAAGCGTTTCGAAGTAATCTTCCTTGAGCGATCGCAGCGGTGGGACGTTGTTGGCTGCAACCAGGGGAGCCCGCCACCGTTCACCGCGCCCTGGGGCCGGCGGGAAGCTGTTTCGCACGGGTGCCAGCCGTTTGTTGCCGCCATTGTCCAGAACCCACAGATAATCGCGGTAAGTCAGGACACACGCCGCCAGCACGCCCAGCGGGTTGGCCGAAGTCGAACCGTCGACGCGGGGATAGGACGCGATGTCGAACCGCAGAGGCTCGCTCTCCGGGCGCGCCGCCGGTTGGGACGCTGGCGCCTCGTTCGTCCGCGCCTGGGCCTGCTGGCGGACGGGCGGGTCGCTGGTCTGCGGTTGCGCGCCGGCCGCCGCGCACAATGCGGCGACGATTGCACACAGAACGGTCAGGACGGCGACGTGCAGCGTTTTCATGGTGTACCCCTTTCCCATAAAAGAGAAGCATTGCGAAGAAGTCTACCCCAGGTGCGGACCGGAGGCAACAGGGGAGAGACCCTTCAGACATCTGGCGTCGGGGAACGCTGGACTCCGCTGCGCTGCGTCCAGCCGTGGATGAAACCCATCCATTCATCCACCCAACCATCCATCCATCCATCCATCCATCCATCCGTCCGCCATGCCACCTGCCGCGCGAATTGAACAACTTCCAAAGCGGCAGCTAAGGCTGCCGCACTCCATAGGGCCCATCCTTCCGTCGTTTCGCAGTTGGCGGTTACTTTCGCCAGCTTCGGATGGGCGGGTATTCGGCGTAGACGGCGTTGCCGGGCGGGTTGATCTGGTCGATGGCCGCCAGCGTCTCGGCGTCAAGGGTCACGTCGAGGCTCTTGAGGTTGTCTTGGAACTGCTCGAGCGTACGCGGGCCCAGGATCACGCTGTGGACCAGCGGATTCTGCAGCAGCCACGCCAGGGAGAGCTGGCTCATCGGCACCGAAAGCTTTTCGCACAGCGGCACGAGCTTCTCGACGATGTCGTAATACTTCTCGGCGTTGGGGTCGTTGGCGCGCAGGCGGAACTTGCGGGCCATGCGGCTGTCGGCTGGGGGCTCGGCGCCGCGGCGGTACTTGCCGGTCAGCCATCCGTCCTGCAGCGGGCTGTAGACCGTCACGCCGATGCCGTACTTTTCGCACAGGTGGAGGATGTCGTTCTCCGGCAGGCGGTTGGTGATGCTGTAGTTGAGCTGCTCGCAGCAGAAGCGTTCCATGCCGTGCAACTGGCTGGTGAGCTGGGCCTCGACGAGCTTCCAGGCCGGATAGCACGACGAGCCGATGTATCGCACCTTGCCCTGGCGCACCAGGTCGGTGAAGGCCCCGAGCATCTCTTCCGTCGGCGTCTGCGGCCATTGCCAGTCTGGGCGGTGGATCAGCAGCAGGTCGATGTGGTCGGTCTGCAGGCGTTTGAGCGACCGCTCGGCAGCGGCCATGATGTGGTAGCGGCTCGAGCCGCCTTCGTTGGGCCACTTGCTCCAGGGCGCCCAGCACTTGGTGGCCAGGACGACCTTGTCGCGGCGGTCGGCCAGGGCGCGGCCGACGATGAGTTCGGACTCGCCGTAGCAGTCGGCGGTGTCGATGAAGTTGATCCCCGCGTCGACGGCAGCGTGGATGATGCTCGTGCCTTGTTCTTCATCGGCGTCGAGTTTGAGGAAGTTCATCGTGCCCAGGCAGAGGGTGGAGACTTTCAGCCCGGTTCGGCCGAGATTGACATATCGCATTTCAAGTCCTCCGGTGGCACAGGCTTTCCAGCCTGTGGCTCAGAACAATACTATGGCTCACAGCCTGGAAAGGCTGTGCCACCTATTGATCCCAGTCGTCGGTTCGGAAGGGCGAGGCGGGCAGTCCGGCGCCGTTGACCAGGTTGCAGTCGGGGTTGTTGGCCCAGGCGTAGCGGACGGCCTTGGGATTGCTCGCGCCGCTGATCACGACGGTATCGCCCTTGACGGTCGCCTGTGCCCAGACGAACTTCTTGTCGTCGCCGGCGACGGCGAAGCCCTTGAGCTTTTCGCCCTTGCGGGCGGCCAGTCCCTGGGCGTGATCGAAGCTCAGGATGACCTTGTCGCCGTCGATCTTCATCGCCTTGTACAGCGGACCGCTGTAGACGAGTTTCTTGTCGTACACGGTGCCCAGGGCCCATAAAGCCAGGCGCTTGCCGACGTCCTGCTTGTTGCCGGGATGGATGTTGCCCGCCTCGCCGATGTCAATCGTGACGGCGATGCCCGTTTTGGGCAGTGCCAGCGACTTGAGCTCGGCTTCGCGCACCATCGCCCATCCGCTGCCCTCGACGGGCTGCTTCTGCGGGGCCTGGAAGTTGGGCAGCTGCACGGTCAGGAAGCATGCCGACTCGTCGCCCCAGGCGTCGCGCCAGGTCTTGATCAGTGTCGCCAGTTGCGTCACGTAGAGCTTGCCTTTTCCGGCGTTGGACTCGCCCTGGTACCACAGGAACCCGCGCAGGCCGTACGGCGCCAGCGGGGCGATCATGCCGTTGTACAAGTCGCCGCCGCCAGCGCTGCGTCGAGCGCCTCTTCGCCGCGGGGCGGGCGTGGCCTTGGGCGCATCGGCTTTGGCGTCGTCGGTCTTAGGCGCCGCGGGCAACCACGACTCGATCGGTGTTCCGCCGACGGAGGAATTGATCAGCCCCACAGGCTGCTTGAGGGCCGTGTGCAATTCGCGCCCGAAGTAATACGCCGTGGCCGAAAATCCCATCACCGTCTGGGGCGTGCAGACGTGCCAGGCGCCGGCGCAGTCGCCAGCCGGAGCGGGCGCACCGGCCTGGTTGACCGTGAACATGCGAATGTGCGGGTAATTGGCCTTGGCCGCCTCGGCCTTGGCGTTGCCCGACTGCGAGACGCGCCACCACATGTTCGACTGCCCGCTGCCCAGCCACACCTCGCCGACCAGCACGTCGTTGACGGTGAGGGTCTTGTCGCCGGCCGATACTACCAGCTTGCCCGCCGTGCCGCTCTTGAGCCCTTTGAACTCGACGCTCCACTTGCCCTCCTTGTCGGCCGTGGCGGTGAGCTTCTGACCGGCAAAGGCGACGGTGACCTTCGCATCGGCCGGCGCCCATCCCCACACGGGCGCATCCTTTTCGGCCTGGAGCACCATGTGGTCGGAGATAATCGCCGGCAGCTTAAGCTCCCCGGCGGCGAAGGCGGGGGAAACGACAAGTAAGCACGCTATGGCGGCAAGAGTGAATCGTTGCATTGCAGTTGTCCTTTCTGGAGCGAAGGCGATGTCTTGTATTTGAACAAGCGAATCGAACAGAGGTTTCTTGTGTGAGGACCAGCGGTTCCGGGACCATTCCGCATGGCGGCTGGAAACGGCCGTCATGGCATCGAGACGGTCTTCCTCACCACTCACCACTCACCACTCACAACTTCTCTCACAGGCACGTATATCCGCCGTCGATGATCAGGTCGGCGCCGGTCATGTAGCTCGAGGCGTTGGAGGCCAGGTACACGACGGCTGGGCCGAGTTCTTCGGGTCGGCCGGGTCGTCCGAGGGGAATGCGGTCCATCCAGACGCCGCCGAACTTGGGGTCGGCGAAGAACGGCTGAGCCATCGGCGTGGCCATGTAGCCCGGCGAGATCGAGTTGACCCGCACGCCGCGGGGCGCCCACTCGACGGCCAGCGACTTGGTCAGGTGGACGACGGCCGCCTTCGAGGCATTGTACGACGCCTGGCACTGGGGAACGTTGACGATGGACCCGGACATCGAGGCGATGTTGATGATCGACCCGCCGCCGCGCTCGAGCATCTCGCTGCCGACGGCCTGGCTGGTGATGAACACGCCATTGAGGTTGACGTTCATCACGCGGTGCCAGTCTTCGAGCTTGGCGTCCTCGGCGCGGTCCCACTGCACGATCCCGGCGTTGTTGACCAGCACGTCGATGGTGTCGAAGCGCTCGATGACCGCGTCGACGGCCGCGTTGACGCTGGCGGCGTCTGTGACGTCCATGTGGAGGAAGAGGGCCTCGCGTCCGAGGTCTTCGACGTCGCCGGCGGCCTTTTCGCCCGTCTCGTCGTTGACTTCGGCGATGACGACGTCAGCCCCGGCGTTTGCCAGCGCCAAGGCCATTTCATACCCGAGCCCCTGCCCGGCGCCGGTGACCATGGCGACCTTGCCCGAAAGATTAAACGGATCTATCAACATGCTCTGATCTCCTGATTGGCTGCGACCGTGAAGAATAGTCACCGCTTGACAGATGTAACGCAAGCGATAAATGATGGGCACGACTACCAGCAAGGCAGGGCTGCCGCTCTGCCAGCCGAAGATGTGTTCATTCTGCCGGAGCGGCCTGGGTGGCGGGCTGGGTCTCGACGGGGCGGTTCCATCGCTGCATGCGTTCGTTGTAGTAGGTTTCCCACAAGGGGATCTGATCATCCCGCAGCAGGGGCCTGATCTGCCGATCGAGTTGCCGGGTCTGGGCGATGAGTTCGGGCTGGAGCTGCCGGCGAATCTTCAGCATTTCCTGGACGTGGTCCTGAATCACCGGCCGCACACGTGCTTCCTGGTCCTTGCTGAGCCCAACGGTCTCGTCGATGCGCTTCATATACCGCTCTGTCAGATACGCCGGGTCGCTCCAGCGCCCGGCCGGTTGAGAGGTGAACAGGTTTGGCACCGAGGGAAAGATGGCGGAGATGCCCACGCCCATGGTCACGCCGGCCAGCAGGATGATCACGCACAGCGCCAGCGCCGGCGCGACGCGGACCTTTGCGGCCGGTCGCAGGGCGTCACGTTCGGGTTTTTGTACGCCGTTCATCAGACCACCTTCAAGATGGGATCGAAAAGATCCGCGATGACGTCCGCGCCCGGGTGCGCAAAGACCAAGGCGGCCACGAGCACCGCGGCGGCCATCGTGGCGGCGGCGCCGGCGAAGCTCCAGATCATCCGCCGGCTGAACAGGGGCACGGCGGCGGCGACCGGGGCGGGCAGATCCGCCATCACCCAGGCCGCGACATCGACCAGGGGCGGGCGGCTGAGTCTGGCCTTGGCTGCCAGGTTCTGCATGTTCAGATTGTCGTTCATAATTACCTCCGCCTCTTGTGTTATAGGTTCTCGATGCCCATCTTGTCCAGCACCGCCCGCAGCTTGCCTCGTGCCCGGTGGGCCTGCACTTTCACCATCGTCTGGCTCCACCCGGTGCGCTGAGCCACTTCGCTGACGGGCAGTTCTTCCAGGTACATCAGCGTCAGCACCAGCCGGTCGCGCGGGGGCAACTGCCCCAGCACCCTGTGAACCAGCTCGGCGGCCTCATCGGCGGCGGCAGGGTCGGCCTGGTCGTCCTTGGGGGCGTCCCAATCTTCCAAGGCCATGGTCTGGCGCTTCCGGTCCTGGTCTTTCCAGTGGCGATAACCCACGCGCGTGGCGATCCGGTTGAGCCAGTGGACGAACGGGGCCGTCCCGCGATAACCTTTCAAACTCACATACGCTTCCACGAACACGTCATGCACCAACTCCTCAAGCTGACTTTTGTCGCGCGTAAAATGCCACATGCGCGCGGCAATGGCATTCTGATGCCGTCGAATCAGGCGGGCGTAAGCGTCTCGCTGCCCGGCCAGGGTCGCCTGGATGTCCTGCAAGTCTCCCGGTTCCATCGAAGAATACTATCTCCGCCTCCGGTCGCTCTGTCCACGACAAACGCCCGTCGATCATCCGCCCCTGGGCCGCGCTGGGGTCCGGGGCAACGGCGATCCTGATTGTGCGGTCACAGGCTCTCATCGGACAACTCCTCACATGGGTTGTAGCGCCGCCGGCGGAATAGTTACAGGCTCTGCCCTGAAAATACAGCCGTGTGACGGGAGGCGCAGAAGGGTGCCATGGCGGCCGTTTCTCAGCCGCCCCCGAATATTTCACCGCGGAGATCGCAGAGACCGCAGAGGTGTCTTGAATCAAAAGGCTTACAGAAACTTTACGAGTGGGTCTCATGGACGTTAGATGGTCTTGTTTTGAGCCAATTTGTTCTCTGCGTGCTTTGCGGTCTCTGCGGTTCATGCAGTTTTCGGGCTATGGCGACCTGCCTGCCGGCAGGCAGGCCCGCCGAACAATGCGTGCGATGCCACCCCGCGTTGAAATTCCCGCCCGCGTGTAACCGCCGCCCGCGGCGGCGCACAAACCCGTTGGACAGGTGTAATACCTCACGAAAGAAAGGTCAGGTGAAGATGATGTCTCATAGAAACAAGTTTCTGATCGGCGCGGCGGCAGCGGTGGCGGTTCTGGTAAT
The DNA here is from genome assembly GCA_039680605.1 of Planctomycetaceae bacterium. Classification (NCBI taxonomy): domain Bacteria; kingdom Pseudomonadati; phylum Planctomycetota; class Planctomycetia; order Planctomycetales; family Planctomycetaceae; species Planctomycetaceae bacterium. Next base: position 7,233 of record JBDKTA010000061.1, read on the forward strand.
GATGCCAGACCGCAGCGAGGCACGGGTAAGCATCAGCGTGGGCGTCGGCGGCGGAGGGTACTATTACGCACCTCCTGCGTATTATCCCCCGGCGTATCCCTCTGGATACGTCGTGAGATACCACTCCTACCCGTCGTACACGTACGGGTATTCTTACCCATACGTCCGGAGCTATCCGTACGTCGCGGCGCCTCGCTACCACTATTACTACCCGCGGCAGCATTACTACCACGATCGCTACGATCACCGCCGCGATCACTACCGCCGGCGCTGACAGCCGGCAGGGCAACCATTGTCGCAAGGCCGCCGGAGCGTATGACCGCTCCGGCGGCTTTTTTGATTGCGTTGCGGGCACTAGTGCTCTGTCAGCCGTGAAACGAGGAGTATTGGGCCACAGAGACACAGAGGTCACAGAGGGCGTTGAATAGAAAACAACAAACCTGCTCTGTACTGCTAACCGTCCATTTCTTTTCTTCCTACGAAGATTTGCTGCATCAGCGATGAGCCACAACACGGGATGGCATGAAACAACAACGCCATCCCGAGCCGACTCCGTCGGAGGTCCCCCCCGGTGTGGGAGAAACAAGATAGCTTCAATAGCAGCAGGATCAGGCCGCTGGCGTCGTGGGCAGGCCCCAAACGGAGGCTCACGGGGGGCCGGCTTGGGGCCTGGGGTCCTACGGCGACGGCGGCCGGCGAAACTGCTCAAGGCTCTGGGCGCCGAGAACCCGCCTTTGGTTGCGGCCGGGCGACAGCGAGGCCGCGCCAAGTTCTCTGTGCCTCTGTGGCCCACTCCTGAGACCATCCATCAGATCATAGCTGACAGATCACATACCTGGTGCCTCCGTCGCGACTTTCCTCCCGTGACGGAGGCATTGCGTTCGAGGCGAAAATAATTTTCAATTAGTCAAAATTCTTCGCCCGCTGCTGCGTCTCATTGCCAGCGGGTGGGAGACGACAAAAGGGCCGGCTTGGGGTCCGGCCGAGCGAGTGCAGGCATTGTAGTGAAACGGCCTACAGAAGAGGACATAGCGGCATGGTACCCTTCACTGTTTTACTCTGCGCTGCGCCTGACTCGTTGCCCCGAAGACGCCGCTGATGTCACTCAGCAGGCGTTTCTTCGGGGCCTTGAAAACTGGGAGCAGTTTGATGGGCGGTCCAAGCCGGTAACCTGGCTGTTCAGCATCCTGCTCAACTGTGTACGCGACTGGGCCCGGCGCAACAAGCACCACCGCCAGGCCCAGCCGCTGGACGAATGGGCGATGCCGCGGGACCTTCAGGACGACCCGGCCGCCCAGGTGACGCGGCGGGAATCCGCCGCCGCCGCGCTCGAGGCCATCGGCGAACTCGATGCGCCCGTGCGAGCGGCGTTCGTCGTGACGGTGGTTGACGGGTATTCATACGGCGAAGCGGCCGAGATTCTCGATGTGCCGCTGGGGACAATCTCGTCGCGAGTGCATCAGGCCCGCACGCATTTGGCCGGCTTCGTCCGCGATCATAAAGGTGAGGCATGACGTCCATGGCACAGCACGATCTTGAACAGCGCATGCACGCGTTGATCTGCGGCCGCCTGGAAGGCGGCGAGCGCGCCGAACTGCTGGCGATGATCGCCTCGGACGCCGGCGCCCGCCAGGTGCTGGATGAGATGCTGACGCTCCAGCGCCTGGCGCGCGAGGCCTGCGGACATGACGAGGCCGCCCGGCGGGTCATGGAGACGTCTCTCAAGCAGCTCCAAACCCGCCTGCAAGCGCCGGCGGCGCCGCCGAGGTGGCGCATCTGGAAGGCCCGCCGCGTGGCGCGGAGCCTGTCGTGGGCTCTGCGTGCGGCGGCGGTGTTTATCGTGGCCGCATCGGTCTACGTGGCGTGGGATTCGCACCAGAGGCTGACGCGGCAGTTGTCGCGCCTCGAGCAGGCGGTGCAGATGCCCCGCCTGGGCAGCGAGGAACTGGCGATGTTCCGCAACGTCTGGCAGCAGGTTCGCCAGGGCGACGACCAGGCGCCCTGGGTGCTGCTCGATGAGGGCGGCGGACGGTTCGGATATCTCCCGCAGCGACCGGGGCTCAAGTCTACACTGGCCCTGGTGCGATGCCACATCATCGACAGCCAGACCCAGACCGTGCGGAAGATCCAGTTGGTCATGCCCCTGACCAGCGAATCGCGCCTGGCGCTGAGCGAGGCGGGGGAGTTCAACGGAAAGACAATCTCGCTCGACGTCGTCGGCGCCGGCGACAGCACCGTCGTCGGGCTGCGGGTGGGGGGGGCCGGCGAAGGCGCCACCGGCGTCAGCGGACGAGTGACTTTGGACAGCGGCCCGGTTGAAGTAGGCCAGTTCAGGCTCAACGGCCAGACCCTGCACGTCGTCGTGCAGGCGCTGGCGCTGGGGACGGGACAGCCCGGGCCGGCTTGAGAAGCCACCCGGGCGGGGATACAGGGACGGGGTAATGGGTCCAGTGCGAGCCATCATGGCCGCCGGCGCGATCCTGGGCGCGGCGGCGGCAGGGTTGTCGCCGGGCAACGTGGCCCAGCGGCCGACGGCGTGGTCCGCCGCGGCGATGAACCTGCACGGCGCTCCGCAGGCGGTGCATCGCATGATGGGCTCGGGGGGTCTGGCGGTGCTCGTCAGCGGTCCGCCCGGCGCCAAGGGCCGCTGGCAGTTCGGATATCAGGACGTGGTGATCGCTCACGGCAGCGTCCAACTGGACGCTCAGGGCCTCGGGCAGATCAAGCTGCTCGTGGCGCCGGTCCGGGCAAGGCTGGAGTGTACGCTGCTGGTGACGGATGGCCGCCGCAGCACGATGAACGTGGTGGTCTTTCCGCGATCGCGGCTGGAACATAATCGCCGCGGCATCGAGGCGTTGTCGCTGGCGGCTGTGGACCCGCGCGGGCTGCTGCACAAGGCGCTGGTCGAGGAAGGCGTGGCGTTTGCCGACGCGACGGCCTCGCCGGCGGATGACGACTCGGCCGCCGCAGTCATGATCGTGGGCGGCTACGACGACCCCGCCGCCCTGGCGCAATTGTGCCGCGGCCTCGACCGCCGGGTGCGCGCGGGCATGGACCTGATCGTGCTGGACCCGCCGCCGCTGTGGAGTGGGTGGGGCCTCTCGGTAGAAGCGGGCGACCTGAGCGGACCGGTGCTGCTGGACAAGCGGCTCGGACAGGCGCTCGAGACCGCCGATCTCGGGCGCGGACCGTGGCCGGCGACCATCAAAGGCGGCACGGCGCTGGCCTGGGTCGCCGGCGGTGGCGCGGCGCCGGCGGCGCTTATGGTCGACACGACCGTCGGCAAAGGACATGTGATCGTGGCGGCGTTGCCGCAGGCAACAGCCCCCTTGACGGATGCGGTGGGGCGAGGCGTAATGGACGAGGCCCTGCTGTGGGTGCTCAAACGCAGGTCCGCTGCCGGCGGACCGCAGGAGATACGACGATGACCATCAGAACGATCCTGGGCATATCCGCATTGGCAATGGTCTCAGCCGCCTACGCGCAGGGGCCCGCGGCGGAGCAGGGGACCCCCGTCGCCACGACCCGCCCGGCGGCCGCTATCAGCATGGCGATACTCGACTATGAAGTCACCTTCGAAGGCAGCGGCGACATGGGGCGGCAGATCGCCGACGTGCTGACGGCGCGGTTGAGCGTCGAGGACAGCTTTACACTCGTCGAGCGGGCCAAGCTCGGAAAGGTGCTCACCGAGCAGAAGCTCAAGCTCTCCGGGCTGGTCGACCAGGACCAGGCCGCCCAGGTCGGAAAGCTCACCGGGGCGCAGCTTCTGGTGATGGGCAAGGCCTTCAAGCTCGACAGCAAGCTGATGATCGTCACGAAAGTCGTGGGCGTCTCGACCGGGCGCGTCAAGGGCACGCTCAAGTCGGTCGATCTCAAAGCCCCGCTGTCGGATGCCCTGACAGCCGTCGCCGAAGACGTCGCCGCCATCATTAATAAGAGCGGCGAGCAGCTCCTGCCGGCCGACCTGAAACTGGCCGATCCGGTTGTGGAGCTCAAGAAGAAACTCGCCGGCAAGGCCCTGCCGAAGATCGCCGTGGTGATTCCCGAGACGCACCTGACGCGGGCGGTGATCGACCCTGCCGTCGAGACCGAGATCAAGAAGACGCTCATCGCCGCCGGCGTGACGGTGGTGGATACCGGCAGGAACGATCTGGCCGACTGGGCCAAGGCCCTGGCTAAGAAGCAGGACTCGCCCTGGCCCGAGGCGCTGAAGGACGCCGACTACGTCATCATCGGCGAGGCCTTCAGCGAGACCGCCGGCCGCATCGACGATCTGCTCTCGTGCGCCGCCCGGGCCGAGATCAACGTCATCGAACGCAAGAGCGGCAAGATCATCCACGCCGACCGCCAGACGGACCGCGCCGTCGACCTGGCCGAAGCCATCGCCGCCAAAACCGCCCTGCAAAAAACCGGCCGCCGCCTGGCCCTGGGCATCCTGCAGCATCTTGCAGACACCCTGCCCGCCGCGCCCAAGCCTCAGCCGTAGCCTTGGGTGCTGCGCATTGCGATGAAAAGGATATGCCATGCAGCGACTTGGACCGACAATCATTGTGATCTGGATAGCTGCTGGTTGTTCTGACGGCCATACCCTGCTCGTGTCTCAAAACGATCCCTCTGCGAAGGAGATTCTTGCCGCTGTTGCGCGCGTGCGACCAGGAATGAGCGTCGAGCAGATGCTCCAGGAGATAGTTCCCGTCGCGAACAGTTCTCCGTGTTTTCAGCGAATGTCCAGCAACGAGGTGCGCTACTTCTTTGTCCTTGGCGCCAACAGCCAGATTCAGATCATGGTTCGCTCCCCCAAAAACCTCCCGCAAATCTACCCGGATTACGCTGACGGCATCATCATCAGCGTGGGAAAGATCGAGCCCCTTCAGAAGTGGCCCAGGCGCAAGTACGAGGATAGCAATGGTGAGCGAGAGGATTTCAAAGACATGGGCCTGCACCTTGTGTCGGGCGCGCAGTAAGCGGAGCAGTGTCATCGTCAGAGAGAAAGTCGCGAAGATATTTTCTTGAAGGTGAAACAGGAGAAACAGCATGTGCAACAGATATTCCGGAGCAAGGGTCTTCCTGGTTCTTCTTGCCCTCTTTGCTGCTATCTCAGTTGCCGCATGTCGGACCCGCACGCGAGGACAATTTGCGGTGTGCATCACGAGCGCTTCGGCCCAAACAGTTGTGGTGGGGACACAAGAAGTCGATAAGGCTGCGCTGGCGAAGAAACTGGACGCTCATCCGTTGCCAGTTGAGGTGGAAATTTTCGGTACCTTGGGCGAGACAGATTTACAAGGTCTGTCGGTCGAGCAGCTAAGAACCAGGGCTTCTATACGGGGCCCTCGATACCAGTTGCTGGCAATCGAGGGGAAGAAGGTAGTTGTGGTCCAGAAGGAAGCACTAGAGGGGAATACCGATTTTGAGATCATTCGCGCTGATGAGGCCCTCGCTCGCTTTACGCTTGTTGAGAGAATCGCCAAGGATAGTAACAATGTGTTAGCCACGGCCAGTGTTAGCAGGGAGTGACGATAATCCGGGACGGTTACTCTTTTCCGATAGATAGGATCGCAAGCCGCTTCAGCGGCTTTTGTCCCGCCGGGAGGCGGGCTTAGCCCCGGCGTTTTACGCCGGGGGTCGAGAGCGGGTCTGTGACTCCCGCCCCAGCCCGCTTCAGCGGGCTTATTTGGAAGCCCGCTGAAGCGGGCTGACAAAGAGGCAGAGGCCGATTCGCGCCAGGGCTAAAGGCCCTGGCCTAACCGCGGCTGCGCCGCGACAAAGGCCGCTGAAGCGGCCTGCTTTATGTGCCGGCCTGTGATCGTCGCAGAAACTCGGCACAATGAGGATTTTGCCATGCGAAGAATACGATCAAGTCTGCGCGTCGACGCCAATGTGCTGTTGATGTGTCTCGTTACATCGTCATTTGGGTGTGGACAATCACGTGGCCCTTCTCTAATACGCATAACTGCACATGCGGAAAACACGTCACCTCGAATGATGCGAGAACGTGTGGCGTTGCCTATTCTTCAGCAGATCCAGCATGGTGCAATTTCTCATTATCTAAATGGACCGATCGTGAGCATCAGTCAAATGGGTGAAGTAGCTGTTTATCTTCGCCTACCTCAAGACAGAGTTCAGTCTCTCCTGACCGTCATCAATTCGACGACAGAGCAGCTTCCGGTGAATACTCACGTCACAGTCGATCTCGACACGCGGGCCATACCGGTAGTGACTGCCAAGATGATCAGTATGGTTGAAATTCAAGTCCTTGTTCCAGAGCTGCCGCGGTATAACCTTGATAGGGAAACGGCTGAAGAGGCTGCTCGTAAATTCAGGCGAGTGCTGCCACCTGAAGTGACACCAGGCCAAATCTCTCAGCGGTTTCATGATACTACCATTGTGAGTCCATCTGGTCCCGTCGCACTGTCCGCGATAGCTGCAATTTCAATTGTGGAACAGCCAAGCCATATTGTTGACACTATCCCAGCCGGCGAGGAGCGGCCAACAAAACAATAGTGGATGATATAGGGAAGACGGGGAATCCGGGACGGTTACTCTTTTTCGGCGGGACGAACAATGAAAGTTAATCAAGGCATCGCAGCGTATGTCGTGAGCCTGTTGCTCTCAGTCGGCGGTTGTGCGGCGGTGTGGGTTGCTTTTGGTTATGCCATGGCGCGGGCCGACTCCTGGGGGCCGCCCGCAGAACGGGATTATTCCTCCGCCAGCGGCGGGTTTGTCGCCCACGTCACCCCCGGCCGCGAACGCTATGACGAGAGCCGGAAGGGATGGGTGCAGGAGAAAGCTGCCCGCCTTGAGGTTTTTCGAGTGTCAAAGAGGACGCGAACGCTCGAATGGGCTTGCGATCTCGATAATCTGGGACAGTCACCTGTTTCATGGCGGGTGCTTGACAATGCTGGGAACCTTTTCTTGACCTGCAGTTTGCGGGGGGACGTCCACCGCTTTCACCTGCCAGCCGACGGTGTGCGTTTACGCGCGCACTCTGCCCCCGGAAAGTTGGCCCCTTCATTTGGCCAATGAAAGCGGTGGGCGTCCCAGGCCCCCGGCCGCGAACGTGCGGGATCGGCGACGGTCACTTCTCCAGGTGCCCAACAAGGCTGCGTCGCGCTTCCCACCACTGGTTGCCGTCGCGCGAGACGTAGTGCTTGCCTTCCTTCTTACCGACCTGGAATGACATCTGTCCGCAGACTTCGCTGTCGAAGATGAAGATGATCCGGTTCTTGTCGACCACGGTATAGGTGCCAGTCTCTTCATCCAGTGCCGTTTTGGCCCCCGGCAGGCCATCGAAGAAGCGGATGTATTTGGAATTGGCTCGCAGGACCCAGGTCTCCTTCACGTGCGACCCGGCCACGTCATATTCAAACTGCCAGATGCCCAGGCACTCGATGTGGTCGACGCCAGCCATTTCGCCGCCGCCCGCCAGTCCCGCGATCAGTAGGGCGCCCGCCAGCACATGTGTCTTGATCATAAAGTTCCTTTCAGCCTATTCGCTATGTGACACCTGCCACGGCATCATGCACAGGTTTCCCTGCCACGCAGGGGGACAAATCCCAATGGCCCTAAGTTAAGCGTTTTCGGATTGCAATGGCACACTAAATAAAGGCCTGCCTTGGCGAGGAGATGAAGGTGAACGGTCCATTGCTCACAGGCAAGAAGGCCTGCAATGCCGCGGCGTGCGTCTTCGCCAAAGGCCGGTACGTCCACCGCATGCACGGTCGCCTGGATGCCGGCCGAGGCGCACCAGGTACCTAAATAATTGTCGTATATGGGGTTGTGACATAGGAGGCTCGCGGGAATGTATTCTCCATGCCTTCGACAGGCGCACTATGCGCACCTGAAGACGGCGAAACCGCTGTGAAAAGTACAACAAAGTGCAAGGAAGTGGAATTGTGGCACAGCCCCTACCACTTTTGCGGGTGATGCGTCGGTGCGGCTTTGCTGCATTGTGGCGGCCCGGGTGAACACTGGCGTCTGAGGCCGCCGCGGGGTAATCTGTCGTCGAGTCCTGGGGGCACAAGGCCTTGGGACGGATCGGGAATCGTGATGTCGATGCGACACCAACTCATCATGTTCGCTTTGGTCGTTGGGCTGGTGGCGGCGCTGGGCGGCGCCGCGCAGGGGCAGAGCCGGCCCGCGGCGCCGGCGACGGTGTCGCTGGCCATCGTTTCCGGGCAGTCGAGTCACCTTAACGCTATCGAGGCGGCGCTGCTGGCGGGGCTCTCCAATGACAGCGGCGTTGCGCTGGTCGAGCGACAGCACCTCGCACGCGTGCTCGATGAGCGCCGTCTGGCGATGAAGGGGTTGACGGACCCCGCCACGGCTGCCGAAGTCGGCAGGCTCGTCAAGGCCGACGCCTTCTGCATTCTCGAGATCGTCGACAGCGGCGGCAGGGGCGCCTCGGCGCCCAGCGTGTACGTGCGAGTGCTCGAAAGCTCCAGCGGCATGCTGCTCAATCAAACTCTCCAGTCGGGAGGTGGGGCAGAAGCGGCGATGGCAGCCGTTCGTCAGGGCATTGCCAAGATGCGCACCGGCGGGGCTCAGCGCCGATACGTCTCGGTGCTCGAGGTCCGCAGCCAGGACCTGCGGCGCGACATGGACGATGCGGCCGCCGCGCTGGGGCAACTCCTTGAACATGACCTTTCGACCTGCCCGCAGGTGGTGGTGCTCGAGCGCCGGCAGCTTGCCCGGCTGCGGCAGGAGCAGGTGCTCACGGGCGCGGAACTGGACCTGAAGCGATCGACCGTTCTGGTGGAGGTATCGCTCCAACGCCTCGGCACAGAGACCGTCGCCGAAATTCGCCTGCGGCCGCTGGCGGGCGGCGAGGCCTCGATGTCGACTGAACGATTCGCCGGCACCACCGTGCCGCAGATCCGCGCGCAGTTGTTTGGCAAGGTGGCGGCGCTGCTCAAGGCCGTGCCGCCCGCCCCGGCGGCCGTTTCGGCTCGGCGGGAATCGTTGAATTACGCCCTCCAGTCGCGCCTTCGCGTGTGGCAGGGCGACCTGCCCGACGCGCTGCGCCTGGCGCAAACGGCCGTGAGCCTGCATGACAGCGTCGAGACCCGCCGCGTGTTGTGGCGGGTGTCGTACGCCATCGCCTTCGCCGAAGAGGGCAGCCCGACGGCATGGGAAGGCGGTGAGGGCAAGGAGGCGGTCGAGAACGGATTCCTGCCGCGCCAGCGAACGTACCTCTACCCGCTGCCGCTGCGCGTCGAGGCGCTCAAGCGCCTGCTCCGCATGGACACGGCCATGGTCCGCGCCAACATGGAGGACCCGACGCTGGAGGGGCGATACGAATGCATGACGCCCATGCGAGGGGCGCTGGACCGGGGGCTTCAGGACCAGTTTGCGCAACCGGGCGACCGCGCCAAGGTCCTGCGCATCGCCGATGAGTTGCGAGAATTGTACCTGGCCCATTATGAGACGATGCTGGCCTACAGGCTCCGGCACAAGCGACCGGTGTACGACTTCTACATCACGCGCGTGCTGACGGCCGCCGACATCAGCCGCACCAGCGAAGAGTTCTGCGGCGTGCTGACGCAACTGCTGCCCCTGTGCCGCCTGCCCAATGCCCGGTCGAACTCTCATCAATACTTCGGCGAGCAGTTGACCTTCGTGCTGCGCCAGGCGTCGCTGCGGTTCGGTCAGCCCGCGCTGCAGGATGTGATCGTCCCCTTCAGCGGCGGAGACGCCTCGGCGATGGTGGCCTTCGCCTGCCGGGCGGAATTGAGCTATGTCCCGGGCGCTACGGGCATTCACGCCGCCGCGGCAGCGCTGGATGTTTATTTCGACCATCTTCCTGTCGGCGGGGCGGTCAACAACGCTCCGTTCGACCAGAATGCGCCGATCCTGTCGCAACTGGTGCGCCGGCTCGAGGCCGGCGGCGCGATGGAAATGTATTTCGAGTCGCTGCTGCGGCGGGCCGAAAATGAATCCTCCGCCGCCCATATCGTCGCCAGCCCCATCGCGTGGGACCTGGCCCTGGAGCGCTGCCCGGCGGCGACGGCGCGCCAGTGGGCCTCGCGACTGCGCAGGCTGATGAATCTGGAGATTCCCAGCCCGGACCGCCAACAATTTGAGATCGCCCTGCGGAGCATGATCAACCCGTACCTGGGCGAGGGCTCACGTTCCGGCGTGGCCGGGCAGAGGTTTTCGCCGTGGCAGGCCTACCGCACGCAACAGGTTTCATTGGGCTCGCCGCGCGGGAAGTTTGAGCACGTCGATTGGTTCTTCATCCACCCCCAGGAACAATCGCTGCTGGTGGGCGTGGCCTTCGACAAACGGCTCTACACCCTCCTGAAACTCGATCCCGCGACGTGGTCGTTTCGAGTGCTGGGCAACTGGACCTGCACCAACGCCATTCCCATTCTGATCACCGCCCGCACCGTCGGCGAGACGACGGTCATCGCCAGCCGCGAGCACGGGCTGTTCCTCTGCCGCGGCGGCAAGTTCGTCAAGTGCATCGACAGCAGCAACGGCCTGCCCGGAAGGATCATCACCTCGATGGACGTTCTGGACGGGCGGATATACCTGGCGGTGATGGACGCCCAGATCAACGAAGGAGGCTCGTCGGCACTGCTGTGCTTCGATCCCGCTGACGAATCCTTCCAGGTTCTGGCCAACAACCGGGCCATCCGCCGCCGCCATGGCCTCGACGGCGGGCGGCGCTACTCGCTCCAGCGCATCCTGGCCGATCCAAAGCGAAATTGCCTGTGGCTGGGGATCAACGGCGTCGGCCGAGCGGGCCTGTGGCGATACGACATCGCCCAGGGAACCTGCTCGCAGGTGATCGAGCCCAACCAGGGGGCGTTTTTCTGGCCCGATGCGATGAAGTGGTTCGACGCCGACACGCTGATCTGTAACGAGGGAACGCTGCTGCACCTGGGTAGCCTGCAGTCCACCAACGTCCTGGGCACCGGCAGGCGCGAGGTGCTGTATCGCCACGCGCAGTTCACCGGCGACTATCTCCCCTCGATGCCCAGCGGCGGATGGGAGCAGCCCAACGAGAACTGCTTCGCCATCGGCGGCGACCTGATCGGCACCGACCAGACCCGCGACGGCCGCCAGCCGCGCAAGGAACTGTTCATCTTCAGCGCCAGGGACCGCATCGCTTATCCCTGTCCGCTGAGCGAGGTTGATCCTCATTACGCCGTCCGCGTCCCCGGCCGCGATGGCTTCGTGACGGCCTCCAGCCTGGGCTATGCCCTGACGTACGTCTGGCGCGAGAGTGGTGCAGTTCAGCGGCCCGCTCCCGCGCGCCGAAACGCGCTGAGCCCGCCGCCGCAGTTACAACCTCACCGCCACCTGCGCCAATGAAAGAAGGCTCGCCATTGGCGGGCGCGGCGTTTGCCATTATCATCTTGTCCGCGCGTGCCGCGGCCGTCTCGCCCGCGGAAGACGTGCGTGAATTACTGCTGTGCGAAGGCAAGATGCCTTCGCCACGCGCGGGCGGGACGCCCGCGACACGATCCCCTACCGGAGTACAGCCATGGACAGCAGGCAGGCCAAGATCGATCGCGTGACGGCGGCTATCGAGCATCGCCAGGGCGACCGCGTGCCCATCAGCGACGCGTTCTGGACGAACTTCATCCGCCGCTGCCGCACCGAACTGGGCGTCGGGGCCGATTTCGACCCGTACCGCTACTGGGACCTGGACCTGGTGATCGTCAACCCGAACATGGACCCGCACATCCGCGGCATCGAGGTGATCGAGGACACGCCCGAGCACAAGCGCGTGCGCACCGGCTTCGGCGCGACCATCGTCCGCAAGAGCACCTATCCCATGCCGCACTTCGAGTCGTTCGAGACGCAGAGCTTCGAGCAGATGGAGGCCCTGGTCTTCGACGATCCGAAAGACCCGCGGCGGTATTTCGAGGCCATCGACGATCAGCTCAACGCAGTCGGCGACGAGCTGAACCTCGGCTTGCCCGCGTGGATCGACCGGCTCAACAGCTACGCCGACGACTTCTGCGTCTTCGGCGGCGTGTGCGAGCCCCACGAGATGCTCTGGCGCATCGTCGGCACCGAGAACGCCCTGATCAAGATCGCCGAAGAGCCCGCCCGCATGGCGAAGTTCATCGAGCGACTGGGCGACTTCCTCGTCGGGCTCGTCGAGGGGCAGATCGCGGCCGCCAAGGGCAAGCTCTCGGGCCTGTACGTCTGGGGCGACGTGGCGTACGACCACGGGATGTTCTTCTCGCCGCAGTACTGGCGGCAGGTGTATCAGCCGCAGCTGGCGCGGATCTGCGAGGCGATTCATCTGGCCGGGCTCAAGGTGATCTATCACGGCTGCGGCGACGCGCGGGCGGTGTATGACGACATGATCGCCGCCGGCGTGGATATGTACAATCCCCTCGAGGTCAAGGCCGGTCTGGACGTCGTCGAGCTCAAGAAGCAATACGCCGGCCGCCTGGGCTTCTGCGGCAACATCGACGCCCGCATCATGGCCACCAACGACCGCGACAAGCTCAAAGCCGAAGTGCTCCGAAAACTCGCAGCCGGCCAAGGCGGCGGTTACATCGTCCAGTCCGACCATTCCGTCCCCAGCGACGTCGCCCCGGCCACGTACGACTACATGGTCAAGCTGGTCAAAGAGCACGGCAAGTTCCCGCTGCGCTGAAGAAAGGTGAGAGGTGAGAGGTTAGAGTTGCCTCGCCTCCCACCTCTAACCTCTCACCTTTTCTTGAGGTGCTTGTCGAAGAACTCGCGGATGAGCTTGTTGGTTTCGGGCGAGGTGAAGGCGGGGCCGCCGTGGCCTGCGCCTTCGAGGATCTTCAGCGTGCTGTCGACTCCGGCTTTCTGGAGAACGTCGTGAAGGCGGCGGCTTTGGCTGGCATGGACCATGGTGTCCTTGTCGCCGTGCATGATCAGAAACGGCGGGTCGTCTTTCGTGGCGTGCGTGACGGGGCTGGCCAGGCGCGCCTTGTCCAGGTTGTCCTTTACCGGCCCGCCCAGCAGGGCCGTCACCGGCGTGACAACCCGCCCCGGCAGCAGCGCCATGGGCACAAAGTCGGTCGGGCCGAACCAGTCGCACACCGCCTGAACGCGGCTTGAATACTCCTTGTTGCCGCCGACGTCGCCTTCGAGTTCCTTCACGCCGCCGCCGGTGCCCAGCAGCGCGACGAGGTGTCCGCCTGCCGAAGCGCCCCAGACGCCGATGCGGTCGGCGTCGAAGTTGTACTCCTTCGCGTGCGCCCGCACCCAGCGGATGGCGGCTTTGCAGTCGTGGATCTGCGCCGGGAAAACGGCTTCCTGGCTGAGCCGGTAGTTGATGCTGACGCCGGCGTACCCCATTGCGGGCACGGCCGCCGCGGGCGTGCGGGTCTTGCTGCCCTGCTGCCATCCGCCTCCGTGGATCCACACGATCACCGGGACGGGCTTGTCCGTTCGCGCCGGCAGGTACAGGTCCAGCAGCAGGCGCTTGTTGCCCACGCGGGCGTACTCGACGTCGCGCCGCACGCCGCCCCGCGCCGGGGCCGACGCCGGCGCCGAGGCCGTCGCCGGCCGCGGCCTGTCCGCACCCGCGCCGACGCCCGCAGCCCACGCCATCGCGGCCGCGCACAGACTGATCCCTGTGATCCGTTTCATCATCATGACCGCTCCACTACTGATAACGCAGCGGGCGCGTGAAAATTCAGGATCATGTCCAAATTGCGGAGACGTCCGGTTAAGACAGCAGCACTCGGGCAATGCGCAGGCCGCTTCAGCGGCCTTCGTCGCGGCGCAGCCGCGGTTAGGCCAGGGCTTCTAGCCCTGGCACACGTGACAGCGAATCGTTGCTTTTCAGCCCGCTTCAGCGGGCTTCCAGAAGCCCGCTGAAGCGGGCTGGGCAGAGACCGCGAAACCCCGCGTGGCTGCCCGGCGTAAAACGCCGGGGCTAACCCCGCCTTCGGCGGGACAAAAGCCGCTAAAGCGGCTTGCAGGCAGCCCACCGCCCCCAATCGTTTCTTGCTACGCGGGCGTGCTTGCCGGTACCATGCGCGGCCGTTGGTCCAACATACATTCAGGAGCGTCCGATGCCCAAACGACTGATCTGCACCGCCAAGAAGACCCTCGCGTGGGAAGACTATGAACTCACCGAACCGACCGGCGACCAGGTGTTGCTGGTCAGCGAGTTCGCGGCCGCCAAGCACGGCACGGAGATGTCGTGCTTCAAGGGCGTGATGTACGACCGCGGGCACTTTGACGGCGAGATGGCGGTCTGGATGCCCGGGGCCGAGGGCTGGTGCAGCTTCCCCGTCGGCGTGGGCAACATGATCGTCGCCCGCGTGGAAAAGACCGGACCGGACGTCAAGACCCTCGCCGTCGGCGATAAGGTCTGCTTTCATTGCTGCTTTCAGCCGTCGATTGTTTTACCCGAAGGCGCGGTGCGCAAGATGCCCGCGGGCCTGGGCTGGAAGTCGGCCGTCTGTCTCGATCCGGCGGTGTTCGCCTTCTCGGCCGTGCGCGACGGGCATGTGCGCGTCGGCGACACGGTGGCCGTTTACGGCATGGGGGCCATCGGCCTGATGGTGATCCAGATCGCCCGCCTGGCCGGGGCGAGCAAGGTCATCGCAATCGAACCGTTGGCCAACCGCCGCGCGGTGGCCAAGGAACTCGGCGCCGACCTGGTGCTGGACCCCAACGCCTGCGACGCGGGGCTGGAGGTCAAGAAGGCCACCGACAAGCGCGGCGCCGACGTGACGATCGACTACAGCGGCGACGTCAAGGCCATGCACGACGCCCTGCGCGGGGCGGCCTACGGCGGCAATGTCGTCGCCGGGGCGATGCCCAGCGCCTATGGCGCCGGCCTGGACTTCGGCGCCGAAGCGCACTTCAACGTGCCCAACATCATCTTCTCCCGCGCGTGCAGCCAGCCCGACCGCGACCACCCGCGATGGTCCGAACGCCGCATCACCGAGACGTGCTGGCAGTGGATCGCCCAAGGCCGCATCAACGGCGAGCCCGTCGTGCAGCCGGTCGTGGCGTACGACGAGCTGATCAACGAATACCCCCTGATCGCCACCAACCCCGAGCGCAGCGTCAAGCTCGGGGCAAAATTCTGAACAATGGAAGAATGGAATGATGAAAGGCTGGAAGATTGGGAAGACCCGGAGAGGCTTTCCCCACGCCCCGGCATTCCATTATTCCATCATTCCACTATTGCCGAGGTAGTTCCATGCCTGCAGCCAAAGCTACGCTTCGCGTGCAAACCAACCGCGTCCTCCATCGCCTTAGCCCCCTGATGATCGGGGCCAACCTCGAGGACCTGAACTACCAGTGCTACGGCGGGCTGTACAGCCAGCTCCTCCACGGCGAGCACTTCCAGGAAAACTCCAGCGGGTTCACCTGCCCGCTCAAGGGCTTCCGCGCCTATGGCGGGGCGTGGAACGTGCGCGACGGCGTGCTCTATGCCGCCGCCGAGGCCGGCGCCATGCTCGTCACCGAAGGCCCCGTCTTCGCCGACGGGGCAGCCGGCGTCGAACTATTCTTTCGCGACGAGCAGGAAGGCGCCGCCGGCCTCATCGTACGAGTGGTCGATCCCTCCGCCGATCCGCGGTCCTTCGAGGGCTATTCGATCCACCTCCAGCCCAAAGGCCGAAAGCTCCTGGTCGTGCGCCACAAACCGCGCACCGACTGGGTGCTCATCGACGCCGAGGCCGCTTTCGACGTCAAGCAGTGGGTGACGCTCGAGGCGCGATTCGTGGGCAAGAACTTCGAGGTGCTCGTCAACGGCCAGAGCTTCTCGGCGCCCGATGAATCGTGGCGTCGCGAACTCTCCGGCGCGCCGGTCGGTCTGCGGGCTCA
Source organism: Planctomycetaceae bacterium (assembly GCA_039680605.1). NCBI lineage: Bacteria > Pseudomonadati > Planctomycetota > Planctomycetia > Planctomycetales > Planctomycetaceae > Planctomycetaceae bacterium. Next base: position 23,019 of record JBDKTA010000061.1, read on the forward strand.
CAATTCCGACGCGCAGTTCCGCAATCTATGGCTGGCCGCCGAAGGCGGCAAGAAGCAGCCCGTCGCCCTGGAGGCGGCCGCCTCCGTCGGTTCGCGAGACGATATCTCAATGCGGTGGGCGAAGGTGCAGACCGGCACGGCCGTCGGAGCTTTCGGCCTCGAGCACAAGCAGCCGCTGGCGGGCAGGCAGAGCCAGCGAGTCACCTTCGAGAGCGGGCGCGGCGAGATCGGCATCGACAATGCCGGCTTGCACCGCTGGGGCCTGCACCTGCTGGCCGGGCGCGAGTATGAGGGCTCGGTGTGTCTCAAGAGCCTCAAGCCTGCGGCCGTCACCGTCTCGCTGCGCAGCGCCAACGGCAAAAAGATTCTCGCCGGCAAAACGCTGAGCGTCAAAGGCAGCCGCACGTGGCAGACGCTGTCGTTCAAACTCACGCCCTCGCGCACGGACCGCGACGGGCGATTCGCCATCACGCTGAGCAAGCCCGCCAGCATCGTCGTCGGGTACGCGCGGCTGGAACCGGGGCAGTGGGGGCGCTTCGCCGGTCTGCACGTGCGAAAGGACCTCGCCCAGGCCGTTATCGACCAGGGCGTCAAGATCATCCGCTACAACGGCTCGATGGTCACCACGCCCAACTTTGCGGATTATCAGTGGAAGAAGATGATCGGCCCGCGCGAGACGCGCCCGCCGTTTGTCGGGACGTTCAATCCCTTCGCCAGCCACGGCTGGGGCATCCCCGACGCGCTGGCGTTCTGCCAGGCCGCCGGCATCGTCGCCGTGCCCGGCGTCAATCGCTCGGAGTCGCCCGCGGACCTGGCGGACCTGGTGGAGTACTGCAACGGGGCGGCCTCCAGCAAGTGGGGTCGCCGCCGCGCAGCGGATGGGTTCAAGAAACCGCTGGGGCTTGCGTACCTCCAGTACGGCAACGAAGAGCGGATCAACGAGGAGTATCTGGCCGACTTCAAAGCCGCCGCCTCGGCGGTCTGGGCCAAGGATCCCTCGATCACGATGGTGGTCTCGGACTGGATGTACTGGGAGGGGATACCCGACCCGCAGAAGATCACCCGCGCCACGTGCGAGAACCTCGACGCTCACATCAAGCTCCTGCAGTGGGCGCGCGACCAGGGCGGCAAGCTCTGGTGGGACGTCCACGTCTGGGAAGCCGGTCCATTCGTCGCCGGCGTCAAGGGCATCGCCGACCTCCACGCGTGGTTCGAGAAGCTCGTGCCGTACTATCCCGTGCCTATCGCGGCGCTGGAGCAGAACGCCGGCAACCACGACCTCAAACGCGGCCTCGCGCACGCCTGCATGAGCAACGAATTGGCCAAGCTCGGCCGTTTCGTCCCCGCGGCCGCCGCGCCCAACACCATGCAGCCGTGGCAGCAGTACACCACGCGCGGCTGGGACCAGGGGCAGATCTTCTTCACGCAGTCGAAGTTCTGGTACCAGCCCAGCGGCTACGTCGACATCATGCTCACGCGGAACAATTGCCCGGACCTGCTGGAGCTGTCCAGCACCGTCGAGCCCATGGAGCTCAGCCTCACCGCGCGCAAAAGCATCGACGGCCGCACCGTCTCGATAGTAGCGGTCAACGAGTCCGATCAGCCTCGTCCCGCGACGATCGAGTTGGATGACTTTTCCCCGCGCAAGAAGACCGCCACGGTGCTGGAACTCGCGGGCAACCCTGAGCACGACAACACCCCCGTGTACCCCACGCGCGTCGCGCCAAGCCAGCGCACGTGGCGATACGCCGTCCGCAAGGGCGTGGTGAGCTACCTCTTTCCCCCGCACTCGTTCACGATTCTGCGGTTCGAATAATACTGCCCCTTAGCGATCCGGAAGAGGCCGGTTCAGCTTCTGCCTGAGAAAGATGCCCCCGGGGGTGAAATAATTGTCGCTGCTGGATTTCTGCACGTGCTCGGCGAGCGACTCGTGCATGTACATCAAGTCGCAAGGGCGGTACTTGCCTTGCCTCAGGGCCGTGTAGACCCTCTCCCTGAAAGCGTCGATCGACCTGGCTTTGATCGAAAAAACCCGTATCTTGCTTCTGGGCACGGGGCGCCCGCTCAGAAGGTCGTCGAAACTCGTCCGGGCGATCAGGCCGACCGTGGGGTCCAGCAGAAACTCGCCGCTGTCGTCGCGATACAGGAGCTGTGCGTGATTGCCGACATATCCGCCGTCAAACCCGATCGATCGGAGCCGGCGCGACTCCAGCGTTCCGAAAAGATACCCCGTCAGCAGAATCGTATTTCCGCAATTGAGATGACTGGCGGCTTTGATGTCTTCGTAACGAGTGGCTGAACTGCCGCCGTACTCGGCGAAGTTGGCGGCCGCGATCGTCGAGAGCATCACCCGCAGTAAGGGTTCATCGACGCGGCCGAAGTCGTCGCCCAGTACGCCCAACAACTCCTCGCGGCACAACGGAAGCAGGGCCTCGACAGAGCCGCGCTCCCGCGCGCTGCGGATGGCACTGTCATCCAGGCCGGCCAGGGACACCTCATTCGACCTGACGTCGGGTTTCACCAGCCGGGTCGCGACATGACGTCGCAACGGCTCGAAGTACATTCCGCCTGCGGCGCCGAGGCCAAACGCCAGGACAATCGCGGCAATCAGATGACTCTTCTTCATCAGGGATCCTATCGCCCCAGCGACGACAGGGTATACCGCCATCTGCGGCACTGTCAATCGCGGCATGAGCGGGCTGGCGATGCATTCGATGGGTTACATACACAGGCGTCGGGCGGAATGCGGCCGGCGCGGGCAACGCAAGAGAGCTGATCTATGGCCAATCTCAAAGAGCGAATCAGCATAGTCGACGGCGCCCTGGTCCACCGCCAGGGCAGCGAGATTCTCCAGATCGAGCCCTGGGGCGGCGACTCGCTCCGCGTGCGGGCGACGGTCGGGCCGGAAATTCTGCCGACGCCCTGGGCGCTGACGGGCCCGGCGGGCGAACCGGCGGCGCGCGGGCGGGCGCAGATCGAGGTCACCGACGCCGCGGCCGTCATCCGCAACGGCAAGATCTCCGCGCGTATCAGCGACATCTACACGCAGAGCGGCTATCTGCAGTTCTTCCGCCGCGGCAGCGACGGGGCTGAAAAATGCCTGCTGTCGGAACAGGACTACGTCGTCTGGGCGCACAATCCGACGACGCGCGTGTACCGTCCGCGCGGCGAGGGGCTCTGCCACAGCGAGGTGCATTTCGCCCCGCGCCAGGGCGAGCGGTTTTACGGCATGGGCCTGCAGGCCACCGGCACGCTCGACCTCAAGGGCTGCGTGATCGACCTCTACCAGCGGCACGTCAAGCACACCGTGCCCTTTCTGGTCTCCAGCGAAGGGTACGGCCTGCTGTGGAACAATCCATCGGTCGGCCGCGTGGAGCTTGGGCACAATCTCACGCGCTGGGTCTCGCACGGGTGCCGGCAGATCGACTACTTCATCTGCACCGGCGACTCCTGCGCCGACATCATGCACCGCTACGCCGACGCCACCGGTCACGCCCCGCCCCTTCCGGCGTGGGCGGCGGGTCTGTGGCAGTGCAAGCTGCGCTACGCCAGCCAGGCGGAGTTCCTGGCCGTCGCGCGCGAGTTCAAGCGGCGCGGCCTGCCGCTGTCGGTGCTGGTGATCGACTTCCTGCACTGGACGCACACCGGCGACTGGGCCCTGGACCCACAGGCCTGGCCCGACGTGCCCGCCCTGGTGCGCGAACTGAACGACCTGGGCGTGCGGATCATGATCTCGCCCTGGACGCTCGTTCACCCGATGAGCCGGAACTGGCAGCCGATGAAGGAGGCGGGCCTCTTTACCGGCTCAACCGCCGGCCGGTGCGACACGGTGTGCTTCGGCGGCGTCAACGGCGAAGACAACTGGATGCACCAGTATGACCCGACCAACCCCGCAGCCGCCGCTTATCTGTGGGACAAGTGGAAGAAGAACTACGTCGACCAGGGCATCCGCACCTTCTGGCTGGACCCGTGCGACGACCTGCACGAGATCGCCGATTACGAGGCCGTGCAGTTCCACATCGGCCCGGGCGTCGAGGTACACAACTACTTCCCCGTGGCGCATCAGAAGAACGTCTGCCAGGGCCTGCACGCCGCCGGCGAAAAGGACGTCGTGACGATCTGCCGCAGCTCCTGGGCCGGCAGTCAGCGCTGGGGCGCCGCCCCGGCCGCCCACGACATCATGTCCAGCTTCGAGCACCTGCGAACGTACATGAAAGCCGCGCTGAACATGGCCATGAGCGGCATCGTCTGGCACGCCAGCGAGATCGGCGGGTTCATCACGCCCGATCCCGACAGCGACTACTTCCGCGAGCTGATCGTGCGGTGGTACCAGTACGGCGTCTTCACGCCGATCTTCCGCACGCACGGCTGCCGCCCCCACAATGAACCCTGGTCCTTCGGCGAGCAGGCCTGCCGCTGCATCAGCGACGCGATCCTGCTGCGCGAGCGCCTCAAGCCCTACATCATGGCCCAGATGGACCTGGCCTCGACGCACGGCGCCCCGCCCCAGCGCCCGCTGTTCTTCGACTTCCCCGACGACCCGCGGGCCTGCCAGATCGAAGACCAGTTCATGTTCGGCCCCGACATCCTCGTGGCCCCCATCCTGGACTACGGCCGACGGCAGCGCCAAGTCTATCTCCCCGCCGGCGCCACATGGACAAACGCGTGGACAGGAGCAGTGTACCCTGGCAGCGAGACCGTAACGGTCGATGCGCCCATCGAGTCGATTCCTGTCTTCACGCGTGACAAGAGCCAGTGGATACCTCCATCCGAGCCTTGAAGAAGCTCGAGAGCTTGCCCAGTGACGGGCCTCACGCGGCTGTCTTGGGCAGCCATGCCGCTTCGGAGTTGGCTCTTGCATGAGGATTTCAACGTGCGTAGATTGGGGCCGTTGCCCAGGGTCCGAATTGGGCGAGCCAGGCGGGAATTCGTATGAGAACATTCTCCTGTCCCTATTGTGGGAACCAGATCGCCGATCACGAGCCACCTGCGGGGCAGCGCGTGCGGTGCCTGAGTTGCCTGGCGTATGTGCGAGCCGGGGCGCAGGCGCACGTTGCACCAAGACCGGCAGCAGACGTCCCGGCGGCTGTAGTGACTCAGCCTCAGCCGGTGCGTAAGGGCACGTCCATCAGCAAGGCGCTGGTTCTGCTGACGTACATCGTTACTATGGCCGGCGCGGCGGCGGCCTCCTCCGCCGCGTATTACGAGCCTCATAATGTTCCGGCGCCACCGCAGAAGCCCAACTCGTTTTCCGCGTTCAGGTGGGTCACGGTGAACGGCCAAACGAGCATTTCTATCCTCGACAAACAATTGGGCGAGGATGGCGAGCTGTGGCTGGCCGGCGGAGCAGTGATGGCGATGATAGCCTTGGCCGTATATCTGTTCACGCTGTTCAACATGTGGAGCGCCATTTTGTCCACCGCTCGGATGGCGCCCTCCTCGGCGCTGCTTCTGTTTCTGGTTCCGTGTTTGAATACGGTGTGGGCAATGATTGTGGCGATTGTCTGGGCGCTGGATTACAACAAGCTTCGCGACCGGCGGCGTTTGTCGTTACCGGTTGCCCCCATATGGCTGGCGTCCCTGCTGGGTCTGAGCATGCCCGCAGGGCTGTTCTGGATCATCGGGCCGGTGGCGCCGTTCTTTGTCATTCCTCACATGATCCTGGTGATCTGGTTCCTGAACTTCGGCTGTAATGCCATCAACATCCTCTCCGCCGCCCACGGCCGCTCGTATTGAACCCGCGGCGGCGCCGCTGGCGACCCCGGCAGGCGCGGATTGATGTTCAGCGTCTGTTTCGACCGATACACTTGGCGGGAGATCGGGTATGTGGCACGGATGGCAAAGCCGGCGGGTACTTCAAATCGCCTTGATCGTCACAGGCGGCGTCGCCCTGGCCTGCGTGATCTTCTGGCCGTCGCGTTCGGTCCGCAAGCACCGCGACCCGCCCCCACAGATAGAATTCTCGCTGCTGCAGCAGATCTATCCGCCCGATGACGACATCGTTCTGGCCGAGCTTTCTGCCGACCCTGCCGCCGGGGAGGCCGTCTTGAGCTTTGACGCCCGCGTGCCCTTCACGGTCAGCTCCGAAGGCTCTCTCCTGCCGGTCGAGGCAGGCCGCCTGCGCGTCCCCTTTGACTTTCATGCCAAAGAAGCGCAGCGCACCCTGGCGGTGGTTGCGGCCGGTCGCCAGTACCCGCTGCTGCTGCGTTACTTCTCGGCCGACTTCTATCGCTCGCTGCAGGCCAAGCGGCCTGGCGTGCTCATCGCGACGACCAGCATGCCGCGTGGGCGCGTCGCGGCGCGGGCGGTCCGCATCGGGCCGCGCGCCGGCGAACTCCGCGCCGATCTGAACATCGCGCGACTGGAAGAGGAGGAGACCGCCCGCTTCCTGCAGGTCTTCAACGCGCTGGAGGCTGCACTGGCGGCAACCATGCACCATCGCGGGCGTCTGGTTTATTCGCCGGATGGTCTTGCGCTTCTTAAAGAAGTTCGCAGTGGCGTCGGCTATGCCGATTGCAGCGGCCTCAGCGCGATCGCCCGGGATGTGTTCTCTGAACTGGGGCTGGCAGCGCGCATCGTCGAACTGAAGCCTCCCGTGCATATCGTGCAAGGGCTGCACATCCAGGCCAGCGACGGCCACACTGCCGGCGAAGTCCGCCTGCGAGGGCGCTGGTGCTGGTTCGATCTGACGTTGCACTGCGCCTACGTTCGCCAGGCGCCCGGGGGCGCGAAGCTCAGCCTGTTCGACTTGCTCCGCCAGTTGCACGACGCCGACCGCCGCGATCAGTTGCGCTTTGGCGTCTTCACCAAGGACAACGGGATCGAGGAAATCGGCTTGGGGCAAAACCCTGTGCTTGCCCATTCCCTCGGCGTCTACTACACGACCGACAAGGTGCTCGCCTACCCGTCGCCGAAGGACTGACAGGAAAGCTGTTCAAGTCCGGAGCAACGAAGAAACATATCCTGCCACTGGTCACATTTGACTTTCATGGTAGAATGACGGCCGAGCCAGGAGCCTCTTGCCGGTGACAGGACGGATTGTCGGCGCCTCTCTGGCTGTTTCACGTCGCCAGTCTCATCTGGCGAATAAGGAGATCAGGAATGCCCCGCTTCAAGGTGTCTTGCCGGAGGATGGGCTCCCTTCTTACATTGTTGTGGACAATTGCCTGCGCCTGCGGCATCGCCGGCGCCCAGGCGCGCTATGCCGGCACGTGGTACGACCAGGACAAGTACCACCTTGCCAACCAGCCGCAGCATGGATTGAGCTGGACTAGGAACTATTACCAGGATCTCAACGGGTCGGGGCTCTATGACTTGGGGGAACCGGTTTCCGAAACCTTTGCCCAGGACCTCAATGACAATAGGCAAGTCGACGCCGGCGAGAATTGGGGCACCTGGAAGGCGGATATCGACGACAGTTGCTGGGCGGCCACGGCGTCCAACATGATCCGCACCATCGGCGGTGGCGACTACTACCACCGCTGGATGTATGTCGACGGCATGCTTTCGCGTGACGGGTCATTCACCGCCGACTGGACTCGAACCGGCTCGATAGGAACACCGCTCATCCGAAGTGGATATCGCATTGTTGAGGCGAGTACAGGTCAAGATTATGCCTGGACCGGCTCGCCCGTGCAGGAATGTATGGACCTTCTGCGCCAGGGCTTGCCTCTGGGGATGACGGTGCCCGGCCACGCATTCAGTGTCGTCGCGATAACCGCCGACACCATGACCTTCGGCCATTCCGACGCGGACGAAGACGGACTGGACTACGTCACGCACTCCTACACGTTCGAGAATGACCGCTGGCGCCTGGACTGGGACGGCAACGGCAATTTCGACAACCTCGTGGGCTACACGTCTTTCGCCGCCGTCAAATGGACCGGCGCCGGGACAGGCGGGGTCACCGATGAAGGCATCGCGCAAACCAGCACGCGTTGGGAGCAGGCTGCCAACTGGGTCGGGGGCCAGGGGCCCGATGCAAGCGCGCTGGCGGTCGTGGAATTTGCCAATGGCGGATTGCTGCACATTTCCAGCAACGTCTACGCCCAGAAGGTGACGCTGCTGGGGCAGCAGACCTCGGCCCAACTTCACGCCGAGGGCAGTCTGCATCTGGGAGCGCTGCAGGTTTCGGAGAGTGCCCGGCTGGATGCCATTGACAGCCGGATCTTCCTTGATGGCGATCTCATCAGCGATGGTTTTGTTTCGCTGAGTAACACGACCACTACCGCATCCGGCGCAGCCCGCGTTGGCGTCAATGGATCGGGCAGCATCGACCAGGGGGGTGGGAGCCTGTCAACCGGCGAAATGCTGATCGGCGTGTGGGCGGAAGGCAACGGGCACTATACCCTTTCCGGCGGCGGCCAGGTGACGTTCCAGAACGCGCAGGTTGGCGTGCAAGGCCAGGGACACTTCCGCCAGGTGTCCGGCACAGTCAGTGGTTCAACGATGGTTCTGGGCGCAGAAACGGGCGCAAGTGGCATTGTGGATGTCGATGGCGGAACCTTTGGTGGCGGCTCTATCACCGTCGGCGCTGCCGGAGAGGGCACCTTCAGGCAATCTGCCGGAGCAGTGACCGTCGCCGATGCGCTGGAAGTCGGCCACGGGGCCTCCGGCACGGGCTCGTATCAACTATCGGGAGGCACATTAACGGCCAACCACATCCGCCTCGGTTATGAGGGCTCCGGCGAGTTCAGTCAGTCCGGCGGAAGCGTCGATGCCGCCGAGGTCATGATCGGCGAGCGCTCGTCAAGCGTCGGGACATACACCCTTTCCGGCAACGGGAGCCTGTCGGCCACGATAGTGAATATCGGATGGGCAGGCAGAGGGCAGTTCGTCCAGAGCGGCGGCACGGTAAGCGTTGATCAGGATCTGAATCTGGCCTTGGGCAACCCGACCGCCACCGGGGCGTACGAGATGTCGGCTGGACTGCTGGACGTCAGCGCCGGACGCATTGTCGTAGGTTCGGGCAGGCGCGGGACGCTCTGGATTGGCGGCGGAACGGCCATCGCCGACACGCTGTTCCTGTACTACAACGATGCCCATGTCGGCGGCACGGTGGGGGTCGGTTCCGCCGGCGTGCTCCGGGTGAACACGATCGAGCACGAGGAGGGGGAGTCCGGCAGCATCGAACTTGCGGGAACGCTCCAACTGGGTTATTCCGGCGGCAGCGGCAGTGGCTCTTACGTTATCCCGGAGAACAAGACTCTCCGTGCCGACCAGTCGCTGGTCATCGGCTATGACGCCGCTGCGACAGTGACTGCCACAGGCTATCCCTCACATGTCATCAGCCAGAACCTGGTGCTGGGGGATCATGCAACGGGCCGTGGGACGCTGGACCTGCTCAATTGCGAGGTTAATGCTGGAACGCTGACATTGGGTCGCGCCGGATACGGGCGCCTCAGACTCGCAAGCAACTACAGCGAAGTGGAGTGCGATACCGACGTGACCCTGGGCAGCGAGTTGGGTTCGACAGGCGTGCTGGAGATCGTCGCGGGCTACTTTACTGCGCAGACGATGAACGTGGGCGCGTCCGGACTGGGCGACGTCGAGCAGTCTGCCGGCTTGGTCACCCTGGGCAATCTGTATCTGGGGAGCAACGCCGGAGGATTTGGCAACTACAGGATACGCGACGGGCATCTGAGTGTGGCGGGCGGGCGGATCCAACTTGGCCAGGAAGGCGAGGGGCTCTTTCAACTGCTGGGCGGAGAGGTGGTCGCTGACGAACTGGTCTTTGGCAACGGCGCGTCCACGTTCTATAGCGAAGGCGCCGGAGGCTCGCTGAAGGTGCGACAGATCACCAACCGGCCGGATTCTTTCTCCGTCAGCGGCACGCTTTCGATGACCACGTATTATTCGTCGGGCGAAGATGCCCAACTGACCGTCAACGCCGGCCAGACCGTCTATGCCGGCGTCCTGTATATGGATCACGCCCAGGTATCTGTCGGCGACGGCGGATTGCTCAGGGCGGGATATCTCCAAGGCTATACCAATGTCTCCAATAACTCCCTGACGATCCATTCCGGCGGAACCGTTATCGCCGGGGAATTGGGATTGGCCCAACAAGACACGTTCACGGGCGAGGCCGACAGCATCTTGCGGGTCAATAGCCTCTCTTTCGCTCCTGCAGAGTTCGCCACCGGCGGCCATCTCCAGTTCGGCCATGCCGGCGGGGAGGGAGCCTCCGCCCAGACGCTTGCGGCGGATCGATCGCTGACGGTCGGCGGAACGCTGACGATCGGCTACGAAAGCGACGCCGTGTTTTCGCAGGAAGGCAACGTGCAGTCCCTGGTTACCGAACTGGGCCGCGGGGCGGCGGGCGCCATTAACCAGACCGGCGGCACTCACGTGACGAACCTGCTGAGCCTGGGCGTCAGCGCTGGTCACACAGGCGCCTACAACTACGACGGCACGACCGGGGCGCTGGTGATGGCAGACCAGGCTCTCGTGGGCAGCGCCGCCGGGGCCGTGGGCGTGTTCAGCCAAGTGGAAGGCCTCAGCCAGATGATGAACAGCCTGGTCATCGGCAACGAGAGCGGCTCTGACGGCACGTTCATCCTCGACAACGGCAACGTGATGGCCGGCACGATGACGGTAGGGCAGAGCGGCGTGGGGCGGATGGAACAGACCGGCGGCCGCGTGATCGTGATGAACGACCTGGACATCGGCAACGGCGCAGGGTCCAGCGGTAGTTTCACCACCTCCGGCGATGCCTATGTGGAGACGATGTTCCTCTTCGTGGGCGGGCAGGGGATGGGCACGTTCCACCAGGGCGGCGGCACGGTTCAGGCAAGCATGGGAATGAGCGTGGGCAGCAGCGCCGGCACGGCGGTCTACCAGTTGACCGACGGCACGTTGAACACCTCTACGCTGAGCGTTGGCGTAGACGGCGCGGGCAGGCTGGCACTCGAGGGCGGCGTGCTGTCGGCCGACGAATTGCTGATGGGCAGTTCCGGCTCGCTGACCAGCACCGCCATGAGCGAGATCCGCGTCAACAAGCTCACCCTCAGCGGAACCTCCTTCGCTACCAACGGTGCGATGGAGTTTGGTAACGGCATGGGGTTCAGCCAGGGCACGACCTTCACGCTGGCCGTCAGCGGCAGCATGACCACCGGCGGCGCCCTGCGCGTCGGGCACGACGCCGAGGCCGCCTTCATGCAACCCGGCGGCACGGTGCAGTCGCTGCAGACCGAGGTGGGTTACGAGGCCGTCGGGCAATACACGCAGATCGCCGGTACGCACAACACCGGCGGGCTCATCCTGGGCTATCACGCACTGGGCGACGGCACATACACTCTCAGCGGCAGCGGCGCGCTCAATGCCGCCAGCATGATGTACGTCGGCCACAGCGGCAGCGGCACGTTCACCCAGAACGGCGGAACCGTCACCGTCGGCGGGTGGATCAGCCTGGGCCAGACGACTTACGGCGGCGGCACGTATGAGATGAACGCAGGATTGCTTCAGGCGTGGGAACTGGACGTGGGTTATGGCGGCGGCGGCGAGTTCCGCCAGGTCAGCGGCACAGTGCAATTGACGGGCGGCAATCTTAACATCGGCTCGCTGACCAACGGCCATGGAAGCTACACTATTTCCGGCGGCATACTGAATGCGGGCGGCAGCAGGATCGAGATCGGCCTGGAGGGGATCGGGTCGTTCGCCCTCAACGGCGGCGTGGTCATTGCCGACGAGGTCCGCCAAGGCATGCATGGCAGTATCTCCAGTAACGGTTATTCTCTGCTGCGGGTGAACCGTCTAACGGGATTCGACAGTCTCGCAACCTCCGGCGACATCCAGATCGGCCACGGCGGCGGCAGCGGCAGCGGGCAGGTGACTCTGGCTGCGGACAAAAGCCTCTCGATCAGCTATCTCACGGTGGGCTACAGTGCCTCAGCCGAGTTCTCGCAGACCGGCGGTAGCAACAGCATGACCAGTCTGCATCTGGGTGAATCGGCCGCCGTGCAGGGCCATTACACCATTACCGCCGGCAGCCTGGCGGCCGGGTCGAGCATCTACAGCGGATATCTGGGCCAGGGAACGCTCACACAGAGCGGCGGGACCGTGACGGCCGCCAACGTTCTCTACCTTGCCTACGCTCTTGGCAGCAGCGGCAGGTACGAGCTTGAGGGCGGCAGCTTTTCTGCCCCGTCGCAGTACGTCGGATATAACGGCGTCGGCGAGTTCGTCCACAGCGGGGGGACGAATCAGGTCACCACGCTCTATGTCGGAAGAAGCGCCGGCGGCAGCGGAACGTACCGCCTCAGCGGCGCCGGCGTGCTGCAGGTGCAGATGGAGGAGGACATCGGCTACTCCAGCACCGGCCTGTTCGAGCAGTCCGGCGGCACGCACAGCGTTACCGGAGCGCTCAATGTCGGGGTATCGAAGAACAAGAGCGGCACGTTCCGCCTTTCCGGCGGCAGCCTCAATGCGACCGGGTTCTACGTCGGCACGCAGGGCCTGGGCCAGGTCCAGCAGTCCGGCGGCAGCGCCCAGGCCGGCACGATCACCCTGGGCGTGCAGGCCACTGGCGCGGGCTCGTACGACATCAGCGGCGGCTCGCTAAATGTGGGCACCTTGAACGTTGGCCGCCTGGGCGGCGGAACACTCCGCATCACCGGCGCCGCGGCGCACATCACCGTCTCGACCAAGCTCTCGTTCGGCGCCACGGCCGTCTTCAGCGCGGTGGCGGGCAGCACGATCCACATGACCGGGTCGCAGTACACCAATGAATCAACCGACGCTGGGAGTCTGGCCGGATTGGCCAACCTGACGATGGTCTTCGAAGGCGGTGCGGGACAGATCGACTTTTTTGAAGTCGCCGGCCGCGACCTGGGGCTGGTTCCAGAAGGCTTTGATCTGAACTTCACCCTGGGCACGCTCAAGCTCGGCGGCGTCGATACCGGCTATGTGCAGTTGGTCAACAGTTTCGATAACCAGCCGCTGTGGTCGGGCAATGAAGCGCTCTATGTGAATCGTTTGATCGTCGGCAACGGCTCGACGCTTGACTTGAATGGCTATCACATCTACTGCTACAGCTACGCTGATCTGGGCGGGACGGTGATCAACGGGGAGGTCACGGCTTTGCCGGAACCTGCGACGATGGTGCTGTTCAGCACCGGCCTGGGCGTCATGGGGCTGTTGCGACGACGCAGGAAGGCATGATCGCGCGGACGATGAGCCTGGTGCGTTCACTTGCTGTTGGCGCTGGCGGGGGCCGACGCCGGTTGGCTCGCAGGCATGTAGGCCTCCGCTTCGGCCCGCATCGCCTCGGGCGAAAACTCCCTGGCAGGGCCGCTGTAACGGCGGAACGTGATGGGGTAGCGGTCCAGGCCAAGGGCCTTGATCAGCCAGTCGTGGGTGTGGCGCGGATTGATCAGGAGCGGCCGGCGGAAGAGCTGACGCACGATATTCTCCGAGGCGTCGTCGCCGTAGCGGATCAACGGGTACTCGCCGCGGCCGAACTGCGGGTCCATGTCGGTGATGGCGTGAAAGCAGTTCGAGGCATTGGCGTTCCGCGCCGCCCCGCCGATCTGATCGATGCACTGGTAGCCGATGCGTCCGGACTCGATGAAGCCCTTCTGCTCGATGAACCGCAGGTAGAGCCCCCGCCAGATTTCGTACGGCCCCCAGAGGGAGACCCGCTCCTGCTGCTTAAGCATCTCCTGGATCGTCGCGTCGAGCCCCAGGTTGACGCCCTTCTCGGGCGTGAGCCTTCCCGGGACGATCTCCAGCGTCGCCGGCATCCAACTGATCGTATCGACGGCAATGATCCGCCGAGGCTGGCCGGGCAGCTCGATCGTCCGCACGGCCGTGCCCCACGTGTGCGTGTAGCGCGGCTCGTGCGAAGGCCTCTGGGAACTGAAGATCAGGGCATAGCAGTGCTCGTGCTCGGGCGTCGGCAAAGCCAGTAACTGCTCCGCGTTAAGCTGCCGCGCCGGCGTCAACGGCCGGGGGTCCCGACAACCGACCAACGCCAGGCAAACCGCCACAAGCCATGCAGCCGCTGCCGCTTTGACCCACCGGTCGCCCCGCGTCTGATTCGTCAAAGCAGCAAGTTTTTCGCCCATAGCGCACACTCGAGACTGATAGCCGCGATCAGCCGCGGCGGCCGCAGTATATCACCGGCCGCTTCGTGATGCGAGGCAGCACCGACCTGCCCGGCGGCTGGACAGTGCTCGCCAAGGCTGGCGGTAAGAGATTATGCTTGGGCTTGAATTTCGGTGGCTATGGGCTTAGTGTTGTTTGTCATAAGGCGATTCGGTCCATGGGTGTAGACGAACAGACAATTCGGGAAGCGGTCTTGCTGCTGAAGAAAGCAGCCGATCCCAAGCGGATCATCTTGTTTGGCTCGCATGCAACCGGGCGCGCCGGCGAAGACAGCGACGTGGATTTCATGGTCATCGAGGCAGCGGTGCCCAACGTGATTGCCGAAACCGTTCGATTGCGCCGCGTTCTGAGCCCGCTGCGCATTCCCGTCGATATCATCGTCGTCAGCGAGGACTACTTCAATTACTGGGCCGACACGCCCGGCAACCTCATGTTCGAGGCCGCCACGGACGGCAAGGTTCTCTATGACCAGGCCGCGTGAACAGGCGCTTGTACTTTTGGCCAAAGCGCGGCAGGACGAGGTCCTGCTGGAAGAGGTTCTTGCTTCGCCACGCGTCGCCGATGAAATCGTCGGGTTTCATGCCCAGCAGGCGATTGAGAAGTTGCTCAAGGCGGCCCTGTCCCTTCGCGAAATCCGTTACCGAAAGACCCATGATTTGCGAGAGCTTCTTGACCTGCTGCGAGACATAGGATGCGCTTTGCCAGAGAGGATCGATCGTGTCGACGACCTGACTCCTTACGGAACATTGCTTCGCTACGAAGCGATGAGCCTGGACCAGCCGGTTGATCGCCAAGAGATGCTCGATCTGGTTCGGCAGGTTCGCCGATGGGTTGAGTCACAGCTTGGATAGGCCCTGCACGGCCGGTCAGCACCGATCTGCACCGGCGGTTGGACGTGCTCGCCAAGGCCAGCGGCAAGAGCCTCAACTCCGTCGTGATTGAGACTTTGGAGCGCGAAGTCCAGACAGCCGTCCCGCTTAAATCTCAGCCCGCCCATCGCCGCCGCGCTTCGCACCGCCCGAGACGGTGACCGGGGTGCCACGCACAACTCCGTTGTGCGTGTCCCTGAACATTCAGAGCAGAACAGCTTGTCCTGCATCGGCCATTCTCATTTCCGCCGACGGTTCTTTCCTGGCCCAGGGCACATTGGCACGCACAACGGAGTTGTGCGTGGCACCCGACCGCCAAGGCCTTCTCAGGTACCCATGCCACCCGCCGGACAACTCGCTCCTCACGGTGACTCGCTGGCTTCTTCATGCATGAATTAAATAAGTCCGTCCCCAGAACTCCAGGACCTGCCCCCTTTTCCTCAAGGCAAATCCAATGAGTTTCAAGCCTTGCTGCGAGCACTCCGAAATGAGACCACTGCTGCCTCCAGAAGTGGCTCAACATCTGCTGTGAAGTCCAAGGGCCTCGGATCGAGAACCATCCCTGTCAAGTGAGTTGAACGCGGGCCGGGGTCGGCAGCAGGGATTGAAAGGCCATCAGGCCAATTGGGGAGCCCCGCAGATTCTTCCCTCACCACCAACACCGTCTGTTCATTATCCCAACTCAACACCCAGACGGCTTCTGGTGCTCGCTCTTGTAGATAATATTGCGCTCGCTGATAGATTTCTTGAGGAGTCATAGAATCTGTACCTTATGCCCCGTGAGAAAACCGTCCCGGTGGCGACAGACACACTGTATCATCTTCACATCGCCAAGGTCAATTGTCGAGGTGGATTAACCCGACGTGCTGATACTCTCGTACTCTTGATCTGCCTACCACTTCGCTCCTTCAGGGTGCGGGCACTGCTTGCCCTTGAGATGAGCGAGGATGGCCACCAGGCAACCGCAGTGGCGGCAGGTGGTGGAGTATTGGAGGTCTTCGCAGGCGGCGCAGGTCTTGAGGCGGCGATGGATGGTTGGCTCGTCGGCTAAGGGCTGGGGATGATCGCGGAGGTACTCGTCAAGGATGCGCTGGACCTCGTGCGGGGGGATTCGCACGCTGGTGCGGCAGCCTTTGCAGTTTTCCGTCGCGGTGGATGGGGAGTCAGACGGCATTACAAAACCTGCCCGCCCCGCTGGGGCGGTCGTCATGAGGAACCTGTACCGGGGGCCTCGCCCCCGGCTATGTCCTTATCGCCCCGCTGGGGGCGAAGATAACTCGCGGGCGGGACGCCCGCGGGACACGCGGACGGACGTCCGCTTACACGAACAGCAGACGAGGGCAAGATGCCCTCGCCACGCGCGGAGGGGACGTCCGCGACACGGATAACAGGCATGGGCGGGACGCCCATGCCACACAACAAGAGCATGGGCGAGACGCCCATGCCACACGGCAAGAGCATACGCGAGACGCCCATGCTACTCACGGGGAAGATGCCCGTGCTACGGGGGACGCCCGTGCCACTGCGGACGCCCGTGATACGGGTCCGGCCGATTACTGATTATCGATTACTGATTACTGTTGTTACGCTATTTCCAGCACCACCACGCTTCTTGGGGGCAGCTTGACGGTCAGTTTGCCGGCCTTGAGGGTGGCGCCGTCGAAGTCCTGGGGCTTGACGGCGTTGGGCTTGTCGAAGGTGTTGCAGGTGTTGATAGCCGGGGCGGTCAGAACCGTGCCGGTGATCTTCGCGCCGTCGGCGCCGCGCACCAGGCCGGAAATCTCCTGCGCCTTGTCGGCGTCCAGGTTGCACAGCGAAACATGCACCTTGCCCGCAGCGTCCTTCGAGGCCGACGCGCTGACGGCTGGAACCGTCACGTCCTGGCAGACGTAGTTGTCGCTCTCGATGGCCATGTTGAGGGCGGCCGCATCCTGGTGTACCTGGAACATGTCGAAGACATGGTACGTCGGCGTCAGGATCATCTTCTTGCCTTCGGTGAGCACGACGGCCTGGAGCACGTTGATCGTCTGGGCGATATTCGCGATGCGAACGCGCTTGCAGTGCTTGTGGAAGATGTTGAACGTCACGCCGGCGACCAGGGCGTCGCGGATGGAGTTCTGCTGGTACAGGAAGCCGGGGTTGGTGCCCGGCTCGCAGGCGTGCCAGGCGCCCCATTCGTCGACGACCAGCGGCACGGAGGCCTGCGGGTCGTACTTGTCCATCACGGTGCTGTGGCGCGCGACGAACTCGTCCATCTGCAGGGCGGTCTTGAGCTGCCAGGCCCAGTCGATCTCCTCAAACTGCGTCGCCGAGCGGGAGTTCTTGCCCGAGCCGCAGTAGAAGTGATAGCTCAGGCCCTGCATGCGGCCGTAGCACTCGCGCATGAGCACGTCGGTCCAGTTGTAGTTGTCATTCCACGAGCCGCAGGCGATCCGGAAGAGCTGGTTGCCCGAGAAATTGCGGCAGTATGTGGCGTAGCGGCGATAGTTGTCGGCATAATATTCGGGGCGCATCGAGCCGCCGCAGCCCCAGTTCTCATTGCCGACGCCCCAGAACTTGATCTTCCAGGGTTTCTCGCGGCCGTTCTTTCGGCGCAGGTCCGTCATCGGGCTCTTGCCGTCGAAGGTGATGTACTCGACCCACTGCTGCATTTCCTGCACGGTGCCCGATCCGACGTTGCCGCAGATGTAGGGCTCGGTGCCAAGCTGCTCGCAGAGGTCGAAGAACTCGTGCGTGCCGAAGTGGTTGTTCTCGACGACTCCGCCCCAATGCGTGTTGATCATCTTGGGCCGCTGGTTCCTGGGGCCGATGCCGTCCATCCAGTGGTACTCGTCGGCGAAGCACCCGCCCGGCCAGCGCAGGTTCGGGATGCCCATCTTCTTGAGGGCCTTGACGATGTCGTTGCGGATCCCGCGCGTGTTGGGGATGCTCGATTTCTCGCCCGTCCAGTAGCCGTCGTAGATGCAGCGGCCCAGGTGCTCGGAGAAATGCCCGTACACGTGCTTGTCGATGGTCCCGACCGGCTGGTCGGCGTTAATCCAAAGTTTGTTCATTGAGTGTTCCTTTCGTGGAAAGGCATTATCACTTGCGCGCGGGCGGTGTCAATATGTCGGCCTCGAATAGGGCGAAGAAAAAAGCCGACGACGAGGACGAGGACGAGGACGAGGACGATGAAACGGGATAGGGGAGTGCGGGATTACTGGATCGAGAAGATTAAGAGGATTGGGATCAGGGTCGAAGAGTTAGCGGCGTAGCCCGCCACGGCGGATCTTCGACTTGCTCCGCGCGTTTACAGGGTCTGAAGAACCGCGTCGAGCAAGCTCGACCGCTAACGTCCCCCTCGGGTCCCGTTTTTCGTCCTCGTCCTCGTCGTCGGTTGTTATCTTTTGAGACGAAACAAGTCTTACAGCCTGCGGTTCAATCTCTACAAGGAGCTAAAAACTATGCGCCTCAAAACAACGGTTTGTCTGGCGGTCGCGGCTGTGGCTTCGTTGTCCATTTGCGGCGGAGCGGTCTTTGGTCAGGATAAACCCAAGACGCTGGTTTACGACGGCTTTGCCACCAGCGTGGGCGCCGGGTCCTATCGGAATCACATCCGCCTGGTCGCCTCGGGCGGACCGATATGCGACACGGTGGGCTTCGACGCCGAACACGGCTGGACGGGCAGCACCAGCCACCTGCTCAGCCGTTACGGGCGCGAACTCAAGCACAGCCTGCTGGAGAAAACCAGCAAGGGCTCGCTGGGGCACAACACGTATAACGGCCACCGCTGCGTCGGGCGCAAGCTGGCGGCCGGGCCGGTGTCGACTACGGGCGTGTACACGCTGTGCCTGTTGTACCAGGCGTGGGAAAACCCCACGACCAAGGCCAAGGGCAAGAACGGCCACACGACTAATTTCCCTGAGACCTACGGCTTCATCGGTTTCGTGCCTGACGACCCGCCCCTCTCGGGCGACGCCCACGGCGGGGGCAACGACGGCAAGCGAGGCGTCAGCCTCGGCCACTACGAAGACGACCTGTGCGTCTTTGCCGGCGGCAAACATTTCGTCATTGTCGAGCAGTTCGAGGTGGGCAAGGTATACCTGCTGATGGCGGAGATGACCGTCAGCAAGGATGGACCCGAGTTCATCCGCGGGTTTTATGTTATCGACGGCGACAAGGCGCTGACGGCCGCCAAGTTCAACGAGGACAACTCCGGCAAGGGCGTGCAGATAGAGACGTGGTCGAGCCCGGACGACTTGGCCCGTTTCCAGATGTATATCAAGGATGTCGAGGGGATGTTCCCGCCGCAGGCTTCGGTTGGCGACAGCGCCAAAACTGACTTTGACACCTGGGACGAGGTTCGGCTGCTGGACGGCAAGGCCGTCGTGCCCGTGCCGCACATTCCCGCGCCCACGGCGGTTGTGCCGCAGGAAGAGCTGCTCAAGGCCCGCCCGTCGCTGCCGGAGAAATTGCTGGCGTACTGGAACTTCGACGAGGGCACGGGCGAGACGGCCAAGGACTCGGCTGGCAAGAGCGATGGCAAGACCGTCCGTTGCACGTGGGTCAGCGACGGCGCATCCGGCAAGGCGCTGAACTTCAAGGCCAACACCGGCGTGAAATATGGCTATCACGAGGCCAGCTCCGTGTGCGTTCCGCACGAGACGGCAGTCAAGAACGACCTGCCGTGGGAGCGTCACCACAAGTTCACCTACAGCGCCTGGGTTCGCGGCGGCGAGGATTTCAAGAACGCCGCCGACATCATCACCAAGGCCAACGGCGCCAAGGCCACCGAGCGGATCTTCGCCGATATCAAGGGCATCGGCTTCATGATCACCGGCGGCAAGCTCGAGCTGGAACTGACCAACTCGATCAACTATCCCCAGCGCGACAACCGCCTGAAGGTCTGGGGCGGGCTTGAAGTCCCCGGCGACAACAAGTGGCATCACGTGGCCGTCACGTACGACGGCATGAGCAAGGCCGCGGGTATCACGTTTTACGTGGATGGAGTCAAGGACACCAAACCGCGCGTGGCGCAAGATCAACTCGACGGCGACGTGGGCGTGACCAGCCCGCTGAACATCGGCGGGCGCGACTGCCTGGATGAGAAGAGCGGCTGGTCTATGCGCGGCGCCAGCTATGCGCTGGTGGGGGACATCGACGAGGTCGGGGTTTTCGGCTACGTCCTCAAGCCCGCAGAGGTCATTGCCATCCATTCGCTACAGACGTCCGACAAGCTCAAGTACAACCTCGCCCAGGCCAACGCGCTGATCGAACTGCACCGCGCGGGCAAAGGCTCTGCCAAGATCGGCGACGTGTCGTGGGCATTCGCGTCGGGCCTCTCGGGTGAACCTGGCAAAGTCGCCTCCGTGGGCGGCAAATTCTCCATCAAGCTCGACGACAGTGGCACGGGGGTCAAGAGCGAGTAGAAAAGCTGATTCACCACAGAGTTCGCAAAGAACGCAGAGAAGAATAGAGACGGAGAAGGTCTGATTTAATGACTTCCTCCAATCTCTGCGACCTCTGCGATCTCTGCGGTGAATAGCTTTTTTTTGCCCGAAATCCCGCTTCCTGGGTGAATAGAATAGTCTCGATCTATTGCACCAGGGAGCATCTCGATGAGGATTCAAGGCAGGAAATATGCAGGCGGGATTGCTGTCGTCGCGGTGATTGCGGCATGGGGCGCCTGTGCGATGGCCGAGAAATCGGCCACCCTGATGTACGACGGGTTCGTCGCCGGCGCCGGTCCGGGCGCGTACGCGGAACATTCCCGCCCCTACGGTCAGACGCCGTCGGTGGGGGTCTGGGGGTTTGATCCGGATCTGGGCTGGCGGGGCAACTCGGTCTTCTATCATTTTCGGGCAGGCAAGCTCACGCACAATCTGCTGGAGCGGTCCGCCGGCGGGAGCCTGGGGCAGTGGGCGCGTCAGGGGGTGGTCATTCTTCATCGTCCGCTGGCGCTGCCGCCGGTGGCCAAAAGCGGCGTCTACACCTTCTGCGTGTTGATCCGTCCCGCCGAGCCCAACGACCGACGTTCCATCGCGGCGATGGGCGTCGGGCCCTATCGCGTCAGGGGCAGGGATGTCGACCAGGTCAAGAGCAAGGGCCTGGCCCTGGGGCTGATGGACAGCTCGCTGTGCGTCTTTGCCGGCGGCAGGGCCTTGCCGATGGTGGAGAATTACCTTCCCGCCCACACGTACCTGCTGATGGCCGAGATGACCGTGCGGCGGGACGGGCCTGAACTCGTGCGCGGCTTCTGGGCCCTTGAGGGGCAGAAACTCACCGAGGCGAGGTTCAATTCGCAAAGCGCCGGCAAGGGCGTGGCCGTGGAGACATGGTCGCGGGAGAGCGATCTTGAAGACCTGGAGCTATTCGTCAGCGACCCGTCGCTGAGTTCGCCGCTGGAGGCTTCGCCCAACGACGTGGCCCGGCGCGACTTCATCACCTGGGACGAGGTGCGGCTGCTGGACGGTCCGGCGGCTGTCCCCGTGCCCGCCGATGAGTCGCTCTCCGCGCCGGTCAAGGCGCCGCCCGCTGCACCGCCTGCGCCGCCGGGGCCTCTGGCGCACGGTCTGGTGGCGTATTGGCCGCTCAACGAAGGCGACGGTCTGGTGACGCGCGACGCCGTGGGCGGGCGCGTCGGAAAGCTGCAGCAATGCTCCTGGATCGACGACGGCGTGCGCGGCTGTGGCTTGCGCCTGAAGGACCCCTCCGTGGCGGGCAGCGCGGCGGTTTCGGGCTCGGTGAGGGTGGACCCGGCTGCCCCGCTCCATGCCGACAACAGCAAAGTCGTCACGCTCAGTGCCTGGGTGCGCGGCGGAGAGAGCCTCAAAGGCCGCTGCCCCATCCTGGAATGCGAGCTGGCTGGCGGAAAGCGAATGGCGATGGTGATCGTCGACAACAGGCTCTGGATCGAACAAGGGCAATCACGGCGGGTGGCGGACGGACTGACGGTGAGCGGCGACAACCAGTGGCACCACGTCGCTGCCGCCGTCAACCCCGCCGCCAAAGACGACGCGGTGACGTTCTTCGTCGACGGCGTGCGGGCGGGCCCAGCCGCGCCGGGCAAGAACGACTCCTCGCCCACGCCCCATTCCCCGGCGAAGAACGATGCGGACGCTTGGCGCCTCGGCGGCGAGAGGGAAAAGCCCGCCGCCGCGGCAGACATCGACGACGTGGGCATCTTCGACCGCACCCTGCCCGCCGCGCACGTCAGCGCGATTCATTCGCTGGCGTTGACGCGTTTCCTGCGGTACGACCTCGACCAGGTCAACGGGCTGCTGGAACTGCACGGGGCAGGCCAGGGCAGCGTCAAGATCGGCAACAAGACCTGGAAACCCGCCAAAGGCCTCAAGGGCGATCTGGGCAAAGCCATTTCCAGCGACGGCAAATTCTCGATCAGACTTTCCGACGACGGATCCGGCGTGGCCAGCGATTAAGGTCACACAAGCTCTTCAAAAGGACTTCTTGGAAAAGTCTGGGCTTTTGGCTTGCAAAAATGTCGGATCGGCTTATACTTTCTTTCTGTTGGGCCTCATTGCCCCGTTGATTCCCCAGGAGAAGCCGGTCCTCAAGCCCGGTTGGGGAGCAGAGACGGAGGCGGGCAAATCCTGGACCAACGGTTCTACGCATCCGTTTTATGCGGTCTGTGTACAGGCATCTGTCTGGGCTGTTGAGCCCTTAATCGATGGCATCTTTGAAAGGATCAGGAAAATGAGGACGGCACTTGCGACAATTCTGACGGTTGGACTTGTTCTGGCGCTTGCGGCGGTGGCCACAGCGGCGCCTGTGCCGGTTACAACCGGACTGCGAGCCCAATACGATGCCAGCGCCATCACCGGCGTCAATGACGGCGATCGTGTCTACTCATGGGCCGATCTTGCCGGCGGCGATGACAATGCCAGCACAGGTGGATACGGCGCGTACACTGGCATTCATTGGATCGCCAACGCCCAGAACGGCCTGGGCGCCATGCGGTGCGACGTCTACGCCGGCGACATCGGCGACTGGTTCAACATTCCTTCCATCACCCCGACGTACATATTCTTTGTTGGCAAGGAAACCCGCGCCAGCCGCAGTTCCACGATGATGGGCCAGAGCAGCAACATCGACTACCACAATGGAGGCAGCGCAGGCGTTTTCGCCAATTATGGCACGGTGAACGAGCACTGGGTCGGCAAGCTTGACGGGACAGGCATTAACCTGGTAACGCAGAAATATTCCCTAAATACCCCCTTCATCCTGTCTATAGATGAGACTGCTCCGACTTGGGCGAGATATACCAACCGCATTGGCTCCGACCGCGATGGTTACGGCAGCCGCGCTTGGGGCGGCGACATCTATGAAGTCCTGCTCTATACCGGTGCTCTGACAGCCGACGAGCAGAATGCCATTGGGTACTATCTTCAGGAGAAGTGGGGCATCGCTGGCGCTTACACCAACCCGATTCCCGAGCCGGCGACGATGAGTCTGCTGGTCATCGGGGGCATCGCGGCCTTGATTCGGCGCAATCGCCGCTGAGGCAGGCGGGGTTTTTTCTCGTAAATCACGTGTGCTGTCGGACGCAGCACGAGCTTAACGGACGGATCCTGTTCTTTTGACGCAAGGAGAATGGCATGCGGAACAAACTGATGATGTGCGCGGTGGCGGGACTGATTCTGGTTTTGGCAGGAGTGGCTCAGGCAACGGTCACCACGGTGGCCCTGTACCACATGGGCGAAGACGGTGACGACCTCAATGTCGGCCTCATCGCCGCCACAGGGACGGATGCTGCTATGGTGAGTCGCGGCACCTCGTCGATTGAGACCGGATCGAGTGGCGCTGCCGGCAGCACGAAATATCTGCAGACTCAGCAAGGTCGCTGGTCGGCTCCCACGTATCTCACCGGTACTTCGACCAATTGGGGAATGTCCGCCTGGCTGCTGTTGCCTCCAGACCCCGCCCCCGCCCGCCCTAACTACATGGCCGTGTCGAACGGCAACTATTACCAAATGCTTTCCATTTGGGATACAAACCCCAATGGCTGGATCCATACCGGTAACTATGCACCGGTGACTGAGTGGGGTACCTGGGTACATGCGGCGATTGTCTACAACGGAAGCAACAACAGGGAGTTCTACCTCAACGGCGTACAAGTTGGGACCGGCCAGAACGCTAATTCTACCAATCCTGTTCAAGCTGCCGGAGGCTATCAGGCCTTCTGGATTGGCACAGGTAATGCCAATACCGGCGGCGAATGGCTCGGCGGGATTGATGAAGTCCACGTCTTCTCGTTCGAGGCAGGCGCCTTCAATATCAGCGATGTCTACCAGACGACCATCCCCGAGCCGGCGACGATGAGCCTGCTGGCCATCGGCGGCATTGCAGCCCTGATTCGGCGCAAACGCAGCTAAGCTTCAGTGATCTGTAGCCATCAATGGGCGGGTGCCTTCACGCGAGGCGCCCGCCCTTGCTTTATACCTCAGCGTCCTCAGCGACCTCAGCGGCGACAAAATCCTCTTTACCTGCGCCGCGATTTTGTGGATAAAGCCGATTCGCAACGTGCGTTCAGGATGCATGGGCGAGACGGGTGCCACGCACAACTCCGTTGTGCGTGTCCCTGGCAGTCAGTCGAGGTTCAGGGAGCATGGGCGAGACGCCCATGCCACACGAATTTCAGGAGCAGACCGATGTCCGAGTATCAAGCCTTGACTCGCGAGCAGCTTTCATCCGTCATCGAAGGGCACGCCGATACGCCGCGCGTGCCGCTCTATATCCACATGTGGGTTCACCCAGACGCCTTCGGCGATCGGGCGCAGGCCGTCCGCGACATCCTGGCCCGCTATCCCCAGGACGTTCAGCCGGTCGGGATGAACATGCCCGCCAACTGCCGCGGCGACAACGCCTACCCCAATTGGTCCTATCTGCCGTACGCCAATCCGACGCTCGGGCGTCACGGCGGCATTGACTCTAACGTGCTGCTGGACGACTGGGGCAAGATCGACGAGATCGTCGCCAACTTCCCCCGCGCCGACTTCGCCGGTCTGTGGGACTACAAACCCGAGGCCCCCGATCAGCGTTACCGCCTGGGCATGTGGTGGTTCTGCCTGTTCGAGCGGCACTGGTCGCTGCGGGGCATGTCCAACGCCCTGATGGACTACTACACCAACCCCAAGGAAGTACACCAGCTCTTCGACGCCCTGACGACGCTCTACTGCGGGCTCATCGAGCGGGCCGGCGTCGAGCAGCACTGCGACGGCGTCTTCACCAGCGACGACCTGGGAACGCAGACCGGCGAGTTCTTCTCCCCGGCGATCTTCGACGAGTTCTACGCCCCGTACTACAAGCGGATGTTCGACGCCGCCCACAAACACAACATGCACTTCTGGCTGCACGTGTGCGGCAGCATTCTCAAGTTCATCCCCAAGTGGATCGACGTCGGCCTCGACGTGCTGCACCCGATCCAGAAGTACACCATGGACGAGCGCGACGTCGCGCGGAAGTTCGGCGGCAAGATCACCTTCTTCGCCGGCATGGACGTGCAGCAGACCATCCCCTGGGGCACGCCCGACGACGTGCGCCGCGAAGTGCGGTTCATGATGGACACGTACTGGCAGCCGGGCCAGGGACGCTGCATGATCACGGCCGGAAACGGCATCAACGGCGACTGCCCGCTGTCCAGCCTCGAGGCGTTCTTCGACGAGTCGTACAAGTACGGCATCGAGGTCGCCAAGCGATAAACAGGCCTCAGTGCCAGGACGCGGTGGCCGCCGTACCGCCACCAGGTCCCCGCCCCTTCGGCGGGCGACGGCGGATGGGCCCTGAAGGATTCGAACCTTCGACCAAGGGATTATGAGTCCCCTGCTCTAACCGCTGAGCTAAGGGCCCGATTTTGGTGGAGGATGTTGGCGACTGTTTCACCCATCGGCATATTCGGGCATTTCGGCGCATTCTACCCGCCTGCGGTCTTTGTGGCAACGTGGTGGTTTATGACGCTTGCGATGGAAAAGACTGACCGAGGGGCGGCTATGGAAAAAAACTTGTTTTAGGTGGAATACCTCAATACTCCGCCAAGACAAATCCGAATGCTTTATGGCGTGCTTCATACGCATGGAGGCTTCGCCGGGACTCTGCAGCCGGAGCAGATGACCTTTCCGACGCGCAGTTGACCCCGTGGCCACGCATGGATGTCCCACCGGTCAGCGCCCTATTTTTATGGCGAGGGCCAGTTATGTATCTGCACGAAGCAATCTCGATTCCACGATGCCCGCCCCGGACATTCGCGCTTCCTTTCAGCACCAACGCTGTGCCGCTGCGATGCCTCTGGGCTGTCCCCTCCCAATGTTGCCGCTGCCGATGGGCCTGGGCTGGCGGAGCGGTCCCAGCCGGCCCAGCGAGTCACCCCGCCCAGGCGCTCCGGCAGGCTCTGGCGGGGCTCTGCCCGCAGAGTCGGCGAATGCTCCTGCTCCACCTGGCGGACGGCCTCGACGTCGCCGAAGCCGCGGCGGCGCTCGACATGCCCGTGGGCCTTGTGGCATTTCGCACCAAGGTGCTTCTGGAGATCCTTGCCAGAGTGCCCAAAGACTCCAGCAACTACGAAGGAAGGGAGGTCCGCCATGGTGGCTCAAGCTTTCGACTTGCATGACGCGCGGGTCCTGGTTGTCGATGACTGGCCCGAGGTGGTCTCGCTGATATCGGAGATCCTCGCCCAGGCCGGCGCGCAGGTCGAGACCGTCACCGACGGGAGCGAGGCAATCCACCGCCTGGCGCAAAGCCGCTACGACCTGCTCATCCTGGACCTGGGCATGCCGCAGCCCGACGGGTGGGAGATTCTCGATTTCATGCGCGAAGCCGTCCCCGAGGCGCTCGAACACACCATCGTGCTGACCGGCCGGCGCTACGACAAGGAAGTCCGCGGGCGGCTGGCCCGGCGGGATATCGAGGTGCTGTATAAACCGTTTTCACTGGAAATGCTGCTGGAATTGTCGGTGCGGGCGCTGGGACGCCGCCCGGCGGCATGAGGAAAGACAGTAACCAGTAACCAGTAACCAGTAACCAGTAACCAGTAACCAGTAATCAGTAACCAGTAATATCAGTAATCAGTAATCAGTAACCAGTAACCAAGCCACGAATCACGGAGCCCGGTACCGATTACTGATTACCGATTACCGATTACTGCTGTTAACAAGGTGTGAGCGATGCTCGACGAATCGCAGCAACTGCCCATCGGCGGCGCGGCCGCCAACGACGCGGCGCTTCAGCGGCAATTCCTGCAGATGCAGAAGATCGAGGCCCTGGCGCTTCTGGTGGGCAATGTCGCTCATGACTTCGGCAATCAGCTTTCGCTGATCAGCGGATACGGGCAAATGCTCATGCGCCGCCGCGCCGGCGACGTCGAAGACCGCCGCCTGCTCGAACAGGTGCTCAAGGCCGCCGACCGCTCGAACGACCTGTGCCAGCGGTTGCTGTCGGCGTGCCGCCGCGAGATCGTCCGCCCGGTGCTGGTGAACGTCGGAGACCTGCTGACGGAGATGGCCGCCCCGCTGGACCGGTTGCTGGGCAAGTACGTTTCGATGTCGATTCGTCTCTCGCCGGCGCCGGCGTGGGTCAAGACCGACCCGGCGCAGCTTCAGCAGGCGATGATCAACCTGCTGATGAACGCTCGAGACGCGGTGGCCTCGAGCGGCAACGTCGGCGTCGAAATCACCCACGTGCTGGTGGATCGCCAGCAGGCCCGCCGCCACGCTCCGGTCCAAGCCGGGCGATTCGTCAGGCTGGTCGTCAAAGACGACGGCGTGGGCATGGACAAGCAGACCCTCTCGCAACTCTTTCAACCGTTCTTCACCACCAAGCCCCCTGGAAAGGGAACGGGGCTGGGGTTGACGATGGTCAGCCGGTTCGTTCGCCAGAGCGGGGGGTTCATCACCGTCGATAGCCGCCCCGGAAAGGGCAGCGCATTCAACATGTTCCTGCCGGCCATCCCCGTGCGGCCGGCGCACGCGCCGCAAAGAGCGAAAGTAGTCAGTAATCAGTAAATCGGTCCCTTGCACACGCAGTGCCACTGCCGCCGGTTTGGTCATTAGTCCTTTGGTCGCTGATGCTCGTCTGGCATTTCGTGCGGATTGAATACTAAATAGTAGGTGACTGGTTACCGATTACCGGTGTTACCGATTACTGATTACCAATTGCTTCAACTGCATTTCATGCCGCTTCCTTCGGGGGGGATTGATTGCGGCGATACTGGTCCAGGCGGTCCCTGAGGTGCGACGCGATATCGGTGAGCATCTGGCTGACGCGGCTTTCGGAGAGGTCGACAGCCAGGCCGGTCTCTTTCATGGTCAGGCCTTCGAAGTAGTACAGCAGGACGACGAGGCGTTGCGTTCGGTTGAGTCCCTGGGCGAGGTAATCGCGAAGTTCGTTGCGGATAGCGGCATCGAGCGGACCGCCGCAGTGTTCCTGGCGGGCGGCGATATCGGTCACATCGAGGTCGTCGTCGGCGTCGTTGGGGCGGCAGTTGATGGAGATCACGCCGGCGAGGTGCGTCTGGGGCAGCATGGCCTGGAGTTCCCGCTCGTCGACGCCGACGGTGCGGGCCAGTTCGGCGTCGGAGGGCGCCCGCCCGAGGGCGGCGCGGAGCGTCTCGCTGGCGCGGGAGAGACTGCGGGCGCGGCTGCGGACGCCGCGGGGCACCCAGTCCATCGCCCGCAGTTCGTCGAGCATGGCCCCGCGCAGGCGGGGAATGCAGTAGACGTCGAAGCTCACGCCTCGCCGCGGGTCGTATCCCGCCACCGCGCGGATGAGCCCGAACGTTCCTGCCGAAACCAGGTCGTCGACCTCGACGCTGTCGGGCAATCGCAGCGCCAGGCGCTGGGCGGTCCTGGTGACCAGCGGCAGATACCGCTCGATCAACTGCCCGCGCAGGCGGCTGTCGCCGCTGCGGCGGAAATCGCTCCAGAGTTTCTCGTCGGTCGTCGTCGAGTTCGAAGGCGTCGGTTTGGCGTTCATTGCGGAGGTCCTCTCTTTTTCAGCACCAGCAAGGCTGCGCGAAGCGGCGGAGCTTGGACAGCAGGCGTTTGTGCCGCATGCTCAGGGTCGGCTGACCGACGCCCAGGCGGCGGGCGATCTCGCGGAACGTCAGGCCCTTTTCATAATGCAGTTTCAGCAGGAGGCTTTCCCACGGGCAAAGCTTCGATCGCATGGTCGAGAAAAAATCGCGCAGGTCCATCTGCCTGGAGTGGTCGTCGTAGCGGCGTTCGACGGCCGTCATGGACATCGGCGAGGTGTCGTCGTCGGCCAGTTCGCTGCTGAACACGACGCGTCGGGGAAGGGTTCCGGCCTTGGAGAGCACTCGGTCCTTTCGCATTTCGTCGATGGCCAGGTACATGGCCTTGCGGGCGGCGAAATCGGCGAAGGCGACGCCTTGGTCGCTTTCATATTGCGCCGCCGCCAGCGACAAGCCCAGCAGAGCGTAACTGTAGAGATCTTCGGAATCGACCCAGCAGTAACAGCGTTTGAGTCGCGAGGCGATCGAGCGGGCCAGGGGGAGGAAGTGCTCCACTTGCGGGCGAGCGTCCATAACGTGTACACATGGCGCGACGGACATAGCGGTAACTCCATAAGGCGTCTCTGAATCGTGGTTCCGACTTCCGGCCTCCGGTGGCCGCGGGAACCCGTGAGAAGGGCCGCCATGCCCTTGGTGTGGGGTAAATGTTGACGGAATAATACAGGCTTCCCCCTAGTAATTACAAGCGGAAAATCACGGAGACGCCAGAAATCCCAAAACTGACAACTGTACTGATTTGACTACGAAAGACTTACGAAAAGAAAAACAATCGCGAATTTTTTTGATTAGCGCCCCAGAGGGGCATAGTGGCTTGGTTTATTGACGCGGCAATCGAGTTTCGCCGTACCTCAAGCGTGGAGTCTTTTGGTGCCACTGCGGCAGACAGAGGGTATAGTATCGTCCGCTAGGGAAGGGTCTCGTGCCGCTATGGATGATGCGGAAAAACATCAGATCGGGCAAGCTCGCGGCAAGTTCATCGCCATGGCCGGCGCGTATGCCCTGGGGGCGTTCAACGACAATTTCTTTAAGACCATCGTGATCATGATGGCCAACCGCGCCGGGCGCGGGCACTATTCGGGACTGGCCACGAACTTCATGGCGCTGCCCTTTGTGATCTTCGCCGCCTATTGCGGATGGGCGGCAGACCGTTTCCCCAAGCGACGGATCGTCATCGCCAGCAAGATCATGGAACTGGCGGCCATGTGCGTCGGAGCTTTCGGGATCATCTCGCAGAACTATGTGCTGCTGCTGGTGACGGTGTTCTTCATGGGCTGGCAATCGGCCATCTTCAGCCCCGCGCTGAATGGATCGATCCCGGAGCTGTACCCGCCGACGTTTGTGCCCGCGGCCAACGCACGTCTCAAGGCCGCGATCACCGCGGCGATCCTTCTGGGCGTGGCGCTGGCGGGGTTCGTGCTCGGGGCCAGGGCGGACGAGGCGCCCACAGCAGGCAGGCTTTCCCTGGCGGCGGCGGCTGTGGTGGCGGTGGCGCTGGTGGGCGTGGCGGCGAGCTTCTGGACGGTCGCCCGCCCCGCGGCGGCGCCGTCGGCGGCAGTGCCCTGGGCCGGTCCGCTGGCGACGCTCAAAGACCTGGCGCGCCTGCATGGGGATTCATTGCTGGCGAAGGTCCTCTGGGCCGACGCGTTCATCTGGGGGCTGGGCAATCTGCAGGTGCTGATCATCATGCAGATGGGGCAGAACCAGATGGGCCTGGACGACACGCGCTCGGGGCTGCTGGCTTTGAGCGAGCTGGTCGGCATCGCGGTGGGGGGCCTCATTGCCGCCAAGGTGCTGACCGGTCCGCGCTGGTACCGTGCTCTGCCGACGGCCGCCATGGTGATTGCCCTCCTGGCGCTGCTCATCGGCGTCCTCTGGACGCCTCTGTCGGCCGGGCGGGTCCTGTCGCAGTCGCTGCAGTTCCCGGTGCTGATGGGGCTGCTGGCGCTGATGGGCATCGCCGGCGGTTTGTTCATGATTCCCTGCGAGAGTTTCATCCAGGTTCGCCCTGGGGCGGCGGAGAAGGGCACGGTCATCGCCGCTTCCAACTTCATGGTGTTTGCGGCTATCATGCTGACGGGCCTGCTGCATTCGTGGTTGTGGCGTGAGATCACGCCCAGCGGATTTTTCGCGATGCTGGGCGCCGCGGCGGTTGTGGCAGCGGTCATTCTGCACGTGCTGCTGCGGTATGAACCGCCGGCGGCTTGGCAGGCCCAGCAAGGCCCCGGAGAGAGCGCATGATTAATACGCTGCTGCGATGGTGGGTCAAGTCGCTGTTGTGGCTGCGCTATCGCGTCCGTCTGCACGGGTTCGATGAAGTGGCTGCGCGCGGCCGGGGCAAGATCCTCTTCCTTCCCAATCACAACGCCCTGATGGACCCGGTCATCATGGCCGCGGCCCTGCACAAGACGTTTATGCCTCGGTTCCTGGCCGATCGCGACCAGGTGGACCGCTTTCTGGTTCGCTGGTTGGCGGCCCGCATGCACGTGCTGGGCATTCCCGACATCTCCAAGTACGGCGTCGAGGCTACGCCGCAGGTCGAGGCGGCGCTGGATCTGCTGGTGGCGTCGCTCAAGCGGGGGCGCAACGCGCTGCTGTATCCGGCGGGGCAGCTCTGCCGCACGGCGATGGAAGACGTTCGGGGCAACAGCGCGGTGGAGTACGTTCTGTCTCGCGTGCCGGACGCCCGCGTGGTGTTGATCCGCCAGAGAGGGCTGTGGGGCAGCGGGTTCAGTTGGGCGGCGGGGCGCGTTCCGGACGTCGCCGGCACGCTCAAGCGAGGCGCGCGGGCGCTGCTGGCCAGCGGGATTTTCTTCGCGCCGCGGCGGCGGGTGGACCTCGTCGCCGTCGAGTGCGACGACTTTCCGCGCGACCAGGGGCGTGCGGCTATCAACGCGTACATCGAGACCTTCTACAACACCGACCCGCAGCGCAACACGTACGTGCCGTACTCGATCTGGGAGCGGGGCGGCACGCGCATCGTGCCCGAGCCGCAGGCGTACGCCGACACGGGGCGGCTTGACGCGGTGCCGGCGGCGATGCGCCAGATCGTCACCGAGCACCTGATCGAGCTGTCGGGCCTGTCGCACCTCGACGACTCGCAGCACCTCGCGCGGGACCTGGGGCTGGACTCGCTGGTGCGCACGGAGCTGCTGGTGTGGCTCGAGCAGCAGTTCGGCCACCCCCAGGGCGACACCGATTCGCTGCTGACGGTCGCCGACGTGATGCTGGCGGCATACGGCGAGGGCATTTCCGCTTCGCAGCGGACGATCCGCCGACCGTCGCGCCGCTGGTTCCGGCGCGGGGCGCCGGTGCAGTTGGCCTCGGGCCAGACCATCCCGCAGGTCTTCCTCGCCCAGGCTCGCCGCGGTCCCTCGCGCGTCTGCATGGCCGACCAGACCAGCGGGATGCGGACCTACCGCGAGGCGATCATGGGCATCCTGGCACTGCAGAGACACATCCGCTCGCTGCCGGGCGAGAATGTCGGCGTGATGCTGCCCGCCTCGGTCGGCGCCGGCGTGGCGTATCTGGCGACGGCGTTTGCCGGCAAGACGCCGGTGCTGCTGAACTGGACCATCGGACGGCGCAACCTGGAACACGCCGCCAAGGCTGTGGGGCTCTCGGCCGTGTTGACGTCGCGAATTCTCGTCCAGCGCCTGGCCGGGCAGGGGGTCGACCTGGGCGGCATGGCGCCGCTGTGCGTGTATCTCGAAGACCTGCGCGGCAAGATCACGCGAGGGCAGAAGATCGCCGCGCTGCTCAAGGCGCGCCTGAGCTGGCGCAGCCTCGACAAGGCCACCGTCAGCCCCACCGCGGCGATCCTGTTCACCAGCGGCAGCGAGGCCCTGCCCAAGGCCGTGCCCCTGACGCACGCCAACATCCTGATCAACCTGCGCGACGTGCTGGACATGGTCGACCTGCATCAGGGCGACCGCATGGTGGGCATCCTGCCGCCGTTCCATTCGTTCGGCCTCACCGCTGCCCTGTGCGCGCCGCTGCTGGCGGGCATGCCGGTGGTGTACCACCCCAACCCCAACGAGGCGGGCATACTGGCCTCGATCATCGAGGCCTACCGCACCACGATCCTCATGGGCACGCCGACGTTCCTGGGCGGCATCGTCCGCGCCGCCCGCAGCGGGCAGCTCGACTCGCTGCGGATGGCCGTCACCGGGGCCGAAAAATGCCCGCCACGCGTCTACGAGGCCATCAGCCGCACCTGCCCGCAGACGATGATCCTCGAAGGCTATGGCGTCACCGAGTGCTCGCCGATCATCTCGCTCAATGACCCGCGGGGTCCCGTCGCCGGGACCATCGGCAAGGTCATGCAGACGCTGGAATATGCCATCGTCGATATCGACACCGGTCGAGCGGTCGCTCGCGGCGAAAAGGGCATGCTGCTGGTGCGCGGGCCCAGCGTCTTCGGCGGGTATCTCGACTACGAAGGCCCCTCGCCCTTCGTCGAGCACGAGGGCAAGAGCTGGTACCGCACGGGCGACCTGGTCAGCGAAAACGCCGGCGGCGTGCTGACGTTCCACGGGCGGCTCCGCCGGTTCGTCAAGTTCGGCGGCGAGATGGTCTCGCTGCCAGCCGTCGAGGCGGCGCTGGAACCTTTGACCGGACCGGACCACGAGGGCGGACCGAAGCTGGCCGTTATCGCCCACGAGGCCCACGAGCGTCCCGAACTGGTGCTGATAGCCGCGATCGACATCGACCGCGAAAAGGCCAACGCCCAGATCCGCCGCAGCGGCCTCTCGCCGCTGCACAATATCCACCGCGTGATGCGCGTGGAGGAGATCCCCGTGCTCGGGACGGGCAAGACGGATTATCAGGCGCTGAAGAGGATGTTGACTGAGGTTTGAAGAAGGGGAAGAAACCGACGACGAGGACGAGGACGAGGACGAGAAGACACGGCGGAGGCAGTTCCCGGTTTTGTTAGCGGTCGAGCTTGCTCGACGTTTCCTTGACCTCAAAAACCCGCGGGGCATCCGACTTCGCCAGAGGCTACGGCGGGCAGTATCCCCGCCGCTAAACGAAGAAGCTCAATTCGTCCTCGTCCTCGTCGTCGGTTGTTTCTTTCTTTCGCGCTCTACGTAATCCGCGGCCGTCGTCTCACATCCGCCTTGGGTCTCTCCGTCGCCGCACGCAGTCGCTCTTCTTCGGAGGCGGGTGCCTGCTGCGCTTCCTGACGCGAGCGCTGGTAGCTGATGAAATCCATCGCCCCGCGCAGGGTGTCTTCAAAATTACCGCGGTGTTCGCCCGTGGCGATCAGGTCGGCCAGCAGGTTGCCCAGGTCGGCGATCTCGGCGCGGCAGGTGATCTGCTCGGGCGCCGTTACGCCCTCTGCCGCCGCCTGCCAGAGGCACTGGGCGATGCGGGCGAATGACGCATCAGTGAAGTCGCGCGGGCTGACGCGCTCGGCGGCGGTGTCGAACAGCTCGGGCTTATTCAGCAGCACCTCCAGCACGTGCCGCTGCGGGCGAAGCGTGCCCTCGATCGCCGAGCCCGTCGTGGCCGGGGCGGCCCCCGAGCGGGCGGTGGGGCGCACCTGCCGCGACAGACGCCGCATCTCCTGCTGCAGCTCGGCTGGCGGAATGTTCAGCAAATGCCCGATGTGCTGGGCGAGCTGGCTCTGCCGTACCGTGTCGATGGCTCCATACGCCTGCGACTGCGCCACCAGGCCCAGAAAGTTCTCCACCAGCCGCCGCCGGTCGGCCAGGTTGCCCGTGGCTGTCTCAAGCTCAGCCTGACGCTTCTGCCAGACGTATTCCAGCGCATCGGGCGCGTTGGCCAGCAGCGTCTTGAACGCCTCGCCGCCCTCGGCCAGACAGTAGTCGCACGGGTCCTTGCCGGCTGGGATCGTCGCCACGCGCACGTGAACCTGCTGCGAGAGGAAGATTTCCATCGCCCGCTCAGCCGCGGCCGCCCCCGCCGCGTCGGCGTCGAACACCAGCACGACCTCGCTGGCGTATCGCGACAGCACGCGCACGTGCCGCTCGGTCAGCGACGTACCCAGCGTGGCCACCACGTTGCCCACGCCACACTGGTGGGGCATGATCGCGTCAAGATACCCCTCGACCACCACCGCCTGCTTGCTCGAAACGATCACCGGCCGAGCCCAGTTCAGGGCGTACAGGTTCGACGACTTGTCGAACACGATCGTCTCGGGGCTGTTGAGGTATTTGGCCTGTTCGTCGGCCGCCAGGGCGCGGCCGCCGAAGGCGATGATCTGATTGGTCGCATCATAGATCGGGAACGTCAGGCGGTTGCGGAAGCGGTCATAACAGCCGCCGCTCTCGCGCCGGGCTACCAAGCCCGCGGCCACAAGCTGCGCCTCGGTCACGCGCTGGTTGCGTGTGGCCTTGATCAGCGCGTCCCAGGCGTCGGGGGCAAAGCCGATCCCGAACCGATCGAGCGACTCGTCCGTCAGTCCGCGCTTGCGGGCGTACGCCAGCGCCGACTCGCCCATGGCCGTGTGCAGCGACTTGCGAAAGAACTCCTGCGCCACGCCCATGACGCGCACCAGGTCGCTCTTGCCCAGCCCGTCCTGGGCGACGGGCTGACCGGGCGTCTGCACCGGCAGGGGGATGTTGGCCCGTTCAGCCAGCACGCGGACGGCGTCGGGGAACGTGATCTTCTCGTACATCATGACGAAGTTGAACGCCTGCCCGCCGGCCCCGCAGGCAAAGCATTTGAAGATCTGCTTAGCCGGCGAGACATTCATCGACGGGTGCTTGTCCTGATGGAACGGACAGAGCCCGACAAACTCCTTGCCCTTCTTGTGCAGGGCAACGTACTGCCCGATCAGGTCCACGATGTCCGTGGCCTGTGCGACCTGGTCAATGAATTGTTGCGAGAACATCGCCATGAGGCACATCGTAACCGAAAAACGGACAACCTACCACAGAGGGAGAAGAAGCACGGATGGGTGGATGACTGGATGATTGGAAGAATGGAAGAATGGAAGAATGGAAGAAGGTCGCTCGTTAGCGGCGGGGCTTGCCCCGCGCGTCTTCCGGCAGGAGACTCACCGCAGAGGTCGCAAAGAACGCGGAGAAGAGAGAATGAATCGAGGGAAGTCCGGGTGCCATGGCGGCCGTTTTCAAGCCGCCATGTCTTCGCCCCGTCAGGGGCGACAGAAATCACAAGAGAGTCCTGCAATGATGGAGGCGCAGGGGGGCGAACCCAAGCATAGAACCGCGGTGATAACAACCGCGTCGAGCATATTAGCTTCGCCAGAGGCTACGCAGGACAAGAGCTCGACCGCCAACGTGGCGCATCGGTGTTTCTCCCCGTCTCTCATCTTCTTCCTCTGCGGTCTCTGCGACCTCGGCGGTGAAAACTACAGGACGTCGCCGACGTTCTTTTTGAAATCCAGCGCGCGGTTGACCAGGTCGTCGGCTTCGGTGTTCTGCTCTCGGCGGACGTGGCGGTATTCTACGTGTTTGAATTGCTCGGCCAGTGCGCCGGCCTGTTCGAACAGGGGGCGCAGGCCGGCGTTCTTGACCCGGTAGCGGCCGGTCATCTGGCGGACCATCAGCTCCGAGTCGCTCAACACCAGGACCTTTTGTGCGCCGAGCTTGGCGGCGGTCTTGAAGGCGTTGAGCAGGCCCTGGTATTCGGCGATGTTGTTGGTGGCGTGTCCGATGAAGATTCCGGCTTTGTAGATGGCTTTGCCGGTGGCGGCGTCTTTGATGACGACTCCGGCGGCGGCCGGTCCGGGGTTGCCTCGGGCGCCGCCGTCGATGCAGGCGATCACGTCCGGGTGCAGGGGTGGGGTGGCGGCGGGGGATGCATCGGGGGCCATAGAACCTGCCTCAGGCCTTGGTGGCTTTTTCGGCCTGTTCCTGCAGGTAGAGGATTCGCCCGCAGTTGTCGCAGGTTCGGATCTGGTCGCGGACGCGCAGGGCGTTGACGTGCTCGGCTCGCAGGCCCATAAAGCAGCCGCCGCAGACATACGTATGCGGCGGTTTCTTTCCGTGGATCTCGATGACGGCCATCGCCTCGCCCTCGTACCTTCCGACGACGCGGTTGAAGAGGTTGAGGGCCTCGGGTTCCACATCGCCGGCCAAGGCGTCGCGTTTGGCGAGCAGTTCGCTCTCCATGGCCGAGAGGCGTTCGATTTCTTCGGCGCTGGCCTGGCGGATCTGTTCGAGCCGGGTCTGGGCGGCGGCGAGGGCTTCCTTGGCCTTGTCGACTTCGCCCTTGCTGCTTTCCATCTGGCTCATGACGGCCAAGGCTTCTTCTTCGAGCTTGGCGTTGTCGGCCTTGAAGGTGTTGATCTCGGTCAGGACGGCGGCGTATTCTTTATTGGTCTTTGCGGTGTTGAGGTTTGCCCGCAGCTTGGCGACGTGCTCTTCCTTGGTCTTGAGGTCGAGGTCGAGCTGGTCGGCGCGTTTGAGGCGGTTGATGTGCTGCTGGTTCTGGAGGTCGAGGGTCTGTTGGGCCTGATCGATCTTGCGTTGCTGGATGGCCACGGCGTTGTGCTGCACCCGCAGTCTGCTTCGGACATGAGCCAAGTCGCGTTCGACCGTTTGAAGCTTGAGCAGTCCTGCCAGCGTTTGCGCCATTGTCAAAGAGCCCTCATTCGCTATCGTATAAAGCGGAACCGCAGGAGTATCACGCGCGGAGGCGCGGAGTTCAAGCGATTTCGCAAAAACTGGGAACCGGGAACCGGGAAGCGGGAACTGGGAACTGGGAACCGGATTGTAGCTGAGAGCTGAGAGCATGCATACCACCGACGACACGATTGTGGCGATTTCATCCGCGGCCGGCAGCGGACCGCGGGCGATCGTGCGCCTCAGCGGACCGGCGGCGCTGCTGCTGGCGGGGCGGGTGTTCACAGGGTTTGATGACGCGTCACCGCAGGCGATGAGCGGGTTCACCAGCAGCGAGGGAATCGTCCGCATCGGCGGCGGCGCGATCGAACTGCCCGCGCGCCTGTACGTGTTCCGCGCTCCGCGAAGCTACACGCGACAGGACGTCGCCGAGCTGCACATCCCCGGCGCCCCCGCGTGCGCCGCGGCGCTCGAGGCGGACCTGATCGCCGCGGGCGCCCGCTTGGCCGAGGCGGGCGAGTTCACCGCTCGAGCCTTCTTCTCCGGGCGCATCGACCTTTCGGCCGCCCAGGGCGTGGCGGATATCATCAACGCCGCCGACGAGGCGCAGGTGCGGTCGGCGGCCGCGGCCATCGGCGGGCGGATCTATGAACTGTGCAGAGAGCTTTCGGCGGAGCTGGTCGAGTCGCTGGCGACGGTGGAGGCGTCGATCGACCTGGCGGAGGAGGGTCTGGACCTGGAGAGCCCCGGACGATTGGCGAGGCGGTTGGGCGATCTGGCGGCGAAGGTCGACCGCGTACTGTCGGGGGCGGCCGGCGTCAGCGAGAGCGCGCAGTGCCCGCGCGTGGTGCTGGCCGGGGCGCCCAACGCAGGCAAGAGCTCCCTGCTCAATGCCCTGACGGGAACCTCGCGAGCCATCGTGTCAGCGACCGCCGGGACCACGCGAGACGTGCTCAGCGCGTCGATGACGCTGGGCGGCTGGCCGGTGATGATCCAGGATGCCGCCGGACTGACCGGCGCCGCAGACGCGATCGCCCTGGCGGCAGACAACGCCGCCCGCCGCGCGGTGGCGGCCGCCGATGTGGTGGTGCTGGTGGTGGACGCCTCGGTTGCCGATCCCGCCCGCGACGCGGAAATTGTTGAAACCATTCGCGCCGCCAACGCGCGCTGTGCGATGCTGACGGTCATCAATAAGGCAGACCTTGCCAACGATGTCAGGGACATGGCGGCTGAACAACGGCCTCCATGGCACCCGGCGGTCGAGACGTGCGCCCTGACGGGGGCGGGGGTGGAGCAGCTCAAGGCGCGTCTGGGCGAGGTGCTGCACCTGTCGGTTGCGCGCAGCGGGCAGGCGCTGGGGCTGCACCAGCGCCAGCGGCGGAGCCTGGAGTCAGCGGCGGCGGCCGCCCGGGCGGCGGAGGCGCTGCTGTCAGTTGCCGCCGAGGTGGCGGACGTGGCGGAGCTGGCGGCCGTCGAGCTTCGCGAGGCGCTGGGCGCAGTGGGCGCCGTCAGCGGACAGGTGGTGACCGAAGACGTGCTGGGCGCCATCTTCTCGCGATTCTGTGTGGGCAAATAGCATGTATGGGTGCGGGCACCGGCCGGCGGCGAAAGCGGTACGGGCTACACCACAATTGTACTTTCCTTGCACTTTGTTGTACTTTTCACAGCGGTTTCGCGTGCCTGCTCCTTAATTGTGGTATACGTAGACCCAAATAGTCTGTCCATCGGCCCACCTCCGTAATGTCTGTAAGTCTTTTCATTCAAAAGACTTCTGCGACATCCGCGATCTCCGCGGTGAAATGTCCTGGCTAACTAAATGGGCAATTTGCAGCCGGAGGGTTATCACATGCCTTTAGCGTGATAGACGGCTTCGAGCACGAGCTTGTGTACCTCGAGCGGGCGGGCGATGTGGGCCCAGGCCGGTTGCTTATCGTCGGCGTCGCTGAGCACCAGCGTCAGCGAGGCGATCCCCAGCAGCTTCTCCGCCCGCGAGGCCGTCAACTGAACCTGGCTGACGCGGCGCAGTTCCCATCCGACGACATCGAGCTTGCGCATCGAGTAAATCCGCAGCATGCGGCGGTTGGTCAGCACGTACATGCGCCCGAGCCACCCGATGCACGCCACCGTCAGAAAGACGCCCGCCAGCACCACGCACGCCGGAAACAGCACCTGGGCGCCCCAGTTCCTGCCCACGAACCCGTCGACGATGCTCGATATCACCAGCGCCAACGCCGCCACCAGCAGCATCGGCCACGATGTCAGCAGGATGTACCACCCGCTGGGCTTGATCGCCAGCAGGATCAACTCGCCGTCCTGCAGGACGCCAGCCGGAATGATCGGCTGGGCGACCGCTTCGAGTTCGGTAGGTTGTGCCGAACCGGTCATGGTCGGTCCTTGTTGTTGGAAATCTCAAGCACGCGGATGTCCGGCAGGTTGCGGAACCGGTTGTCGTAATCGAGCCCGTATCCGACGACAAACCGATCGGGCACGTCAAATCCAATCATATCCGCGGCAAAGACGCACCGACCGTCGTGGCGTCGCTTGCGAAGCAGCACGCACGACGCCAGCGACAGCGGCCGGCGCCGCCGCAGTCGGGCGACAACAGCCTTGAGCGTCGCGCCGCTATCGAGAATATCGTCCAGCACCAGCACGTTTCTGTCGGTCAATCCCCCCGGGACCGCCGAGCAGACGACCCGCCCGATCGGCCGCGTCGCGGGCCCCGGATACGACGAGGCCTCGATCGTCATCACATGCACGGGCGTCTTGAGGCGGCGGATCAGGTCCGCCGCCAGCACCAGTGCCCCCGTCAGCACCACCACCAGCGTCAATTCCTGACCGCCGAAGCGCGCGTCGATGGCCGCTGCCAGTTCGCCCACGCGCCGGGCGATGCGCCGGCGCGAGACCACGACCGCCCCCGTCGCCGCGATGCTGGGCCGCCTGCCGACAGCAGTTCCGGATGGGGTGGAGTTGCCACGCGCGAAAGTCGCCATGAGCAGCATGATAAAGCGCGCAAGGAATCATTTCAATCGCCGCGGAGAGCCGGTGCCGTGGCGCGCAGGCCCGAAGGGCCGGAGAGCCACGATCCCCGATTTTAAACATGCAGTGAAATGTTGCTCACTTCGTGGCTCTCCGGGCCTGCGGCCCTGCGCGCCACGGCACCCGCCCCAGGCACCGGCCATTATGGCACCCGGCGTGAGCGGGATGGCCGTCGGGTTTTTCTTTTGCAGCCGCATGTGGCGTGTATATGATATTTGAGATTCCGTCTTCACATACCCAAAACCTTGGGAAATCGCGACAAAGGAGCCAAAGATGTCGACTGCGAAAAAAGTGCCGTGCGTTCTGGTTCTGGCCGTCCTGCTCACCGCCGTGGCAGGCTATGCCCAGGATGCCCCTGCCCCGGCGCCTGCGCCCAAACCCAAGGCCGAACCGGTTCTCGGTCACGTTCCCGCAGGGGCGATGGGATTCATCGTGATCAACCACGTCGGCAACCTGCTCCAGTCCGCCGACGATCTGGCCGGCGAGTGGGGAATCGAACTGGGCCCCAAGCAGCCCGGACGCATGGTCGCCCTGGTGCAGGGTATGGCGCAGTTGGGCCCGGGATTCAACCCCAACGGTGGATTTGCAGCCATCATGCTCGACCCGACCGAGTTCGGCGTCGATCTCTCTGAGATGATGGGTCTCAAGCCGCCCGCTCCGGCGGCCGAAGGCGCCGCCCCCGCCGAAAAGCCCGGCGTGCCCTGGGTGATGTTCATCCCCGGACAGGACGTGGCGCAGGTGTTCCCAGGCTACGAGCGGACGGCCGCGGGCAAGTACACCCGCGTCGAGCTGCGGATGGGTTCGGTTCTGGCGACGCAGGCCGGCGGATACATCGCCATCAGCCCCAGCGAGAAGGTGCTCGCCGCGGCGCTGAGCGCCAAGAAGATGGTGCTGGACGAGATGCCCGCCGACCAGGGCAAGTTCATTCAGGCCTCGGCGATGGCGATTCACATGAACATGAAGATCGCCTCGCCGCAGGTCAACCAGATGATCAAGATGCAGGAAGACCAGATGCGGGCGATGATGGGCGAAGGCTCGCCCATGCCGCCCGAGGCGGCCGCCTCCATGCAGGGAATCCTCTCGATCATGCCGCTCTATCGCGAGATGCTCTCCAGCGCCGACTCGCTGACGCTCTCGCTGCGGGTGGAGCCCACCGGAATGCTCGGCGAGGCGCTGGTGGCGATGTCGCCCGACAGCCGCTTCACCAAGATGCTGACGGTTTATCAGGCCGCCGCGGACGTTCCGGCCCTGCTCAACCGCCTGCCGAATCTCTCGTACGCCGGGGCCTTTGGCGTCAAGGGCGGCGCCTTCACGCCCGAGACGGAAAAAATCGCCAACGACGTCAACGAGGTGATGCTGAACAATCCGGCCATCGCCAAGCTCGGACCCGAATATAAGGCCAAGGTCAAGGCCAACACCATGGTCATGCAGCGCCAGATGAAGGAAGTGCAGGTCGTGGCCGGCCAGGCGCCGCCGGCGGGCAAGGCCGCCCTCGGCATCGGCGCCGCGATCGTGTGCGACGACTCGGCGGTCCTCAAGGCCGCACTGATCGAGTACGCCTCCCTGATGGAAGCGCAGATCAACGCCATGAGCGGCGACAAGCCCGCCGATCAGAAGCCCAAGATCATCCACCAGAAGGACGCGATGAAAGTCGGCGACCTGTCCGTCGACGTGATCGAGATCGTGCCGCCCAAGTCCGACCCCGATGACACCGCCAAAGAGCAGGCTCAGTCACAGGCTATTCTCGGCGAAAAGCAGATCCGCATTCTCTTGGCGGCGCCGGATAAGAACCTCGTCGTCGCCAGCCTCGGCGGCGGAACCGAAATGCTCACGCAGGCGATCCAGACCGCCAAGGCCGCCAACGGAACCATCGGCAAGAGTCCCGCCGACGCCGAGTCGCTCAAGTACATGCCCGCCAACCCGTTCATGGCCATGCTGGTACACGTTCCCAATGGTTCCAAGCTGATCCAGAGCATCGAGAAGATCACGGAACCTGAAAACACGCAGAAGAAGGTGCAGCTGGTGGTGGCCACGCCGATCGCGTTTGCTTCGGCCATCAAGGGCGTCAACGTCCACAGTTCGCTGTATGTGCCCCGCGCCGTGATCAAGGAGATCGTGTCGGTGGCTCGCGCCCAGGCCGAAGCGGCTACACGACCTGGCGTTGAGGGTGGGGCGGGCGAGCGAGTGACGCCTCCGCCGGGAATGGAATAGCATTGCAGAACCGATTGCCTCAAAAAAAGAAGCTGCCCGCCGTATGGCCGGCAGCTTCTTTTTTAAGTCCCGCGGGAAACACCGGAACGGTTTGTTTTGTCGTCCCGCAAGGGACGCATGGGCTCTAGCCCGGATATTTCACCGCGGAGATCGCAGAGGCCGCAGAGGGTGTTTTGAACGAAAAGACTTACAGAAAACTAGCGAAGCGGGCCGCATGGACAGTCTGTTTTTTCGGATTAAGCGCCGACGGCGACGTTAGATGGTCTTGTTTTAAGCCATTTGCTTCTCTGCGTACTCTGCGGTCTCTGCGGTTCATGCAGTTTTCGGGCTAGAGCATCTAGCGATCATCTGTAGCGTATCCGCAGCTACGGAAGTAGCCTTGGCACTCCTCCGCGCTCACGGCCCTGAGAGCTTGGCCGATCACACCAATGAGTTCCTCCAACGTACGCCCGGCG